>CAYSXM010000062.1:0-11338 GCA_964434905.1 uncultured Pirellulales bacterium
CATGGCGGGCGCCGCGAGTCAGTGCGACACGTTCGACTACAAGCCGGAGTTGATTCGGCGACATGGCCAGCCGTTCGATCCTGGTGGAAAAATTGAGTTGTTTCAAAGCCAGCCGGGCACCTGCATGGCAAGCCCATGGAAGTGGAAGCAGTACGGCCAATCGGGCAAGTGGGTCAGCGACCTGCTACCCCATCTGGCTAAGCATGTCGACGACATGGCATTTGTACATTCCATGGTTTCGAAATCGAACGTGCATGGCCCGGCCACGTTCATGCAAGCCAGCGGATTCGTCAGGCCGGGTTTTCCCAGCGCGGGGGCCTGGGTGAGCTATGCCCTGGGCAGCCTGAATCAGGATTTGCCCACCTTCGTGGCGTTACCTGACACGCGCGGGTTTGCACCCAATGGCCCAGCCAATTGGAGCGCGGGCTTTTTGCCGGCGATGCATCAGGCCACCATGCTTCGCCCCGGCGCTGCCACGCCGATCTACGATTTGTTCCCGCCAGCAGATGCCGCGGGCGGCATGTCGATCGGCCCTCGGGCCGAGGCCGACGGTCAAGCGCTGCTGGCCCAGCTAAACCGTCGCCATTTGGCCAGCCGCGCTGACGATAGTCGCTTGGAAGCCCGGATCGCGTCCTATGAATTGGCAGCCCGATTGCAATCGAGCGCGCCCGAAGCGCTCGACCTATCGGGAGAAACCGCAGCGACCCGCGACATGTACGGACTCGATCAACCCGTCACCGCCGATTTCGGGCGCAGTTGCCTGGTGGCACGACGGCTGCTCGAGCGCGGTGTGCGGTTCGTGCAGGTGTGGAGCGGTGCCGACAACGGTTTTCCTCGCCGCAATTGGGATAGCCACGAAAACCTGGCCCGCGACCACGGAGAAATGGGTACCAGCTTGGACAAACCCGCTGCGGCACTGTTGGCCGATTTGCAACAACGTGGCCTGCTGGATGAAACCATTGTGTTGTGGACGACCGAGTTCGGCCGCATGCCGTGCGGTCAAGGAGACGAAGGTCGGGATCACAATCCCGAAGGGTTTACCAACTGGTTGGCCGGGGGAGGGGTGCGGGGGGGCGTGTCGTACGGCGCCACCGACGAGTGGTCCTATCGAGCCGTGGAAAACCCAACCTATTGCTACGATATTCACGCCACGCTGTTGCACCTATTGGGAATCGATCACCAACGCCTCTCGGTGCGCCACGATGGCATCGATCGCCGCCTGACCGACGTTCACGGACGAGTATTGTCCGAGCTACTGGCCTGACCTGAAACCCAGCGCGACGAAGCGATCCGCATGGCTACCACCGGCGCCTCTCGACGGCCGCACCTGGGCTGGGAAGCCGCTACCGACGCGGCGCTGGTGGGAATGGCCCTGGCCGACGAAACGCAAGATGCCTTGGTCTGGGACGCTGCTGGACAGCTCCAACTGTTCGACCGGTGCGGTACCTCGTTGGCCTGCTGGCAGGCGCCCACGGCACTGATCACCGCCGATATCAGCGCCGACGGTTCCACGATTGTCGCGGGAGTGGGTCCCGAGCATGTCGCGATCTTCAACCGCCACCTTCAAACGCCCCACGTGTTGCACTTGGGCATGCCCCCCTGTGCGGTGGCCGTCGACGAGCAAGGTTGGTATTTCGCGGTTTCCACCAGCGACAGCGTTACGCACTTGCTCGACCGCCACGGCCGCGAGTTGGCGCGCTGCATCAGCCAGCGGCCGCTGCAATTCTTGCTGTGGCTATCCGAAGTTGGCTGCATCGTGGGGGCCGCGGAAACCGGCCTGCTAGAGGCCTGGGATTTCCAGGGGCGCAGTCGTTGGCAACATCGAATCACCAGCCGTGTGGGCGGATTGTCGGCACACACCGCCGGCAAGCCTGTGGTGGCCGCAGCTTTTCACGAAGGGGTGTTGCGCTTCGACGCCAACGGCACTCGCCGGCCAGCGTTCAGCCAGCCCCACCCCGTGTCGCGCGTGGCGGCCGCGGCGCATGCCGAAGCGGTACTGTGGTCCACACTCGATGGCGGGCTGACTTGCCTGGAACGTGGCCAAGCGCCCTGCATCTGGCAAGCGACCGACGAAGTGGTCGCCGTGGCCCTGGCGCCCTTGGGCGGCTCGGTCTGGGTGGCCGAACGCGCGGGCCGTATAGCGCGCTGGGAATTGAGCGGCCTGCCGTCCAACCAGGAACAGGTGGCTATCTCGCCGGCGCGCGCCACCGGACTCCGGCCGCACGACTGGGCCGCGCGCATTCCCGGGTCCGATGCAGGGATCTCTGCGCTGGCCGTGGCTCCAGACGCCCAGCAATTGGCCGCTCTTAACGGCGCCGGTCAACTGGTTGTCTGGCGACCCGCCCTGGCCCCCCTGGTAACTGCCACGCCTCATCTTAGCTCGCCGGTGCCAGGCGTGGGCCGAGTGCTGTTGGCTGGCGAGCGCCGGTTCATGGTTCTAAGTAGCTTGCGATTGTTGGTATATGACACGGTCGACAACCGGTCGCAGTTCACACCGGCCCGGTTCGTCGAGCCGACGCACGTCCGCGCGCTGGGCGGGCGCGAATTGTTGATAATCGAAGAGCGAGATCGGGTTTCCCGCGCCTGGCTCGATGGCCAGCGCGAGTGGACTTGGCAAGCGCCAGCCTGTGTGCAGCAGTGGGCCGTGGGGACCGATCGATTCGCCGTGTTGACCGATGGCGGAGAACTCTTCGTGCGTGGACTCGACGGCGCAGCCGTGCTGCGCTTGAAGTTGGGCGTCGATTGGTTGATAGCAGCCTGCGGCGATGGTTTTCTGTTGATCGATCCCGCGCCAGCGCGCGCACAATGGCTGGAACCCACCGGCAACATTGCTTGGGAACGGTCGCTTCCGTTTTGCGCCTGGCGGGTTGAGACCTTGGGCCGACTTGCCGTGGTGTGTGCGGCCGACGGTCAAGCTTGTCTGGTCAGCGCGGCGGGCGAAATCCGTATCGCCGCGCCCCCCCACGAAGCGGAAACCTGCTATTTTCGCGATGCACGCGGCCGCGCGCGGCGACTGTTCCGTCAGGCAGGCACGCTGTTTTGCGGCAGCCTGTCGGGTCGCACCGAGTGGCGCTGCACGCCGCCGGCACACGTCGACGCCTGGGCGGCAGACGCCGGCGGGGTGGCGCTGGCCTGTGAAGGCCAAATACTGTGGTACGCACCACGAGCTGGCAGCGAGCAAGCTGCCAGCGACGCCCGCTAGGCATGGGCCCCAGGCTCGCCCGCACCTCGATCACGCACTTCGCGATACTCAGAGGCTTGCGACACCGCCAGCCTCCGGGCCAAGAACTCGCCCCTCTTGGTCTACTTCACCTCCACACCGCTGACCAACAAACGGTTGACGCGGTGGCTCAGATGTCTTACCGCGACTACGGCCGAGCAACCCGGGCAGCTCGGGCTTGCGTCAACACCGAATAGAACTGCACGAAAGTGTTGTCCGCTTCGCCATGCTCGGCGTGGCAATCGTAACATGCTTGCCGAGCGAATGCCTGCTGCGCGGCGGACGCTGTAGGCCCCTCTGCGAAGATAAAGTAGGCCCAACCATCGGCGAATTGAGAACTGTCTTTTACCGAAACTTCCAACCCCTGGCTCGGCCCGGCAAAGTGGCCGTGGCGATTGATCAATTCGTTCCCCGTTTTCTTCGAGGCGACGCTATTGGTCATCACGAACACCGTGCCTTCGGGAAACTCGCCCTGCTCTACATAGTGATCGAACGCCTGGGGCTGCACATACACGTTGTGGAACTGTCCGGGCCCCGGCTCTGGTTTTTCTGAATAGTTGATCCCCAGCGAGGTACCCACGAACATCCAGCGCTCGAAGCCGCTGGGGCGCACCAGTCGCCCCTGTTCGTCGTACTGCGGCAACGCCATCGCGGTCGCGGCGCCCAGAGCAGCAGGCACCGGAAGCGGAGTGGGAGGATCTTTGGCTGCTGCCACGCCTGCCAGGCACAACGCCAGGGCCAGCAGCACACCGCAGACAAGGAACAAGCTGACCACCAACGAACGACCCGCCAGTGCCCCCGCGAGCCACGCGCGTGTGACAATCGGGCTACAGAATTGCCTCGTGGTTCGGCGCATGCGCTTCTCCCAGTCAAACCGAGTTTCAGTAGTTGAACCCGAGAAAAACAGGCGGCCAGTCTCCGGGCCCGTGCCGATCTTCAGGCCGCCACTCTGAGAGAAAGCTTAGGGTCTCCACACCGAGATTGCACTGGTCAATCGGCACTCGCGAGTTTCCAAAAAACCGCGCAGCCAACTGCCTCGGGGGCGATTACGATTGGTGTTCGACGAATGCTATAGGTTTGTGCATTTTCCGGGAGGCGAGCTGCGATGCAACGAAAACCGTGGGGAGTCGTAGTCGGGCTATTTTTGGTCCTCGGCGGAACCACCGCGCAGGCGGCCGACGCCTTGCCCGAGGTGCGTAACGTCGCATGGCAACCGTTGCGTGCCCAGCTTCGCCGGGTGGCTGAAGCGCTGACCTATTTAGGTTCGCCGCTCGATCCGGCAGCGCAAACCAGGCTCGACACGGCGCTGGAAATGGCCGACGAACCGGCGGGCGTGGCGGCGATTCAGCAAGCGCTCGATCCGCTGTGCCTGGCAGTGGTGCATATCAACCCCGAAAGCCGGGTCAAAGTGGCGCCCGGCCCCGCGCCGGCAGAGCTGTTGCAACACGGCTGGCGAGTGTTCTTGGTCAAGGTCCACAACGAGGCAGGCGTGACGGCCGAACTGCGTTGCGAAAGCCCGCATGCACTGCCGTTGCAAAAGCCGTCGACAAGTTCGCCCACCCCCAAGGCCTCGATCCGAGCGAGCGATGTGGTCGATCGCTGGCTCGATATGCAGTTGTTTCGCGATCAACCGTTGGTCAAATCGCTGTCTGGCTTGCCGTTGGAGTACCGCGTGATCCAGTTGTATAGTCGCGACGCTGGGCAGCGCGAGGCAAAATTGTCGTTCGACGTGGGGCAGGGGACCCAGGACCTGGGCTTCCGCAATGAAGTGAATATTCTGTTCCGCTGCTTGCCAGCCATTCCGGTCACGCTCGAAATTCTGGACGACGACGGGCAACCCACCACCGGGCAGTTTGTGTTTCGCGACGCGCTGGGCAGAGTTTATCCGGCGCGGGCCAAGCGATTGGCGCCCGACTTGTTTTTTCACGACCAGATTTATCGGCACCACGGCGAGACCGTGTTGTTGCCACCGGGCAGTTTTGAGGTCGAGTTCACACGGGGCCCCGAATACCGGATTTCACGGCGCCAGATCGTGGTGCCAGCCACCGGCGCTGCCCAGGAAGCCTTTCGCCTGTCGCGGTGGATTCATCTGTCCGAACGGGGCTGGTACTCGGGCGATCACCATGTGCACGCCGCGGGCTGCGCTCACTACGAGTCGCCAGCCGAGGGCGTGCAGCCAGTCGACATGATGCGGCACATTCTCGGAGAAGACTTGAACGTGGGCTGCGTGCTTTCCTGGGGCCCTTGTTGGTATTACCAGAAGCAATTTTTCGACGGTCAGGTGAGCCGGTTGTCGACCGACCGCAACCTGATGCGGTACGACGTCGAGGTCTCGGGGTTCCCCAGCTCCCATGCGGGTCACTTGTGCCTATTGCGACTGAGCGAGGACGACTATCCGGGCGCAACGGAAATTGAAGAGTGGCCCAGTTGGGATCTGCCGGTCTTAGAGTGGGGAAAGTCGCAAGGGGGCGTGGTCGGTTTCTCGCACAGCGGCTGGGGGCTGGAGGTCGGGGGCGACCGGCTGCCAACCTATGAAATGCCCCCCTTCGACGGCATCGGCGCCAACGAATATGTGGTCGACGTGGTCCACGACGCCTGCGATTTCATCAGCGCGGTCGATACGCCGGTGGTGTGGGAATTGAACATCTGGTACCACACGCTCAACTGCGGCTACACCTGTCGGATTAGCGGCGAAACAGACTTCCCTTGCATCTACGGCGAGCGCGTTGGTCTCGGTCGAGCCTATGTGAAGCTCGACCGCGCGCCGGGCGAGCCGTTGAACTACGACCGTTGGGTCTACGCCCTGCGCGATGGTCGCAGCTATTGCGGTGACGGCCTCAGTCACTTGTTCGACTTTCGAGTGAATGATCTGGGAGTTGGTGAAACCGGGACCGCGGGCCGGCCCAGCGTGCTACAAGTGGCGGCCGGCGCTGAGTTGCAATTGTCGGTGCAAGCAGCGGCACTCCTGGCCGAACAGCCGCGCGAGGACATTCGCCGCCGTCCCTTGCACGAAAAACCCTATTGGCACGTTGAACGGGCGCGCCAAGGGAACGAGCGCGCGGTGCCCGTGGAGTTGATCGTCAATGGCCAGGTCGTAGAGACGCGCAACCTGCCGGCCGACGGTCGGGTGGAAGCGTTGCAGTTCAAGTACCGTCCGGCCCAGTCGTGCTGGGTGGCGCTGCGCGTGTTTCCGAGCTGCCACACCAACCCGGTGTTTGTCGAGGTCGATGGCCTTCCGATTCGCGCAAGCCGCCGCAGCGCGCAATGGTGCCTGGATGCGGTGGATGTTTGTTGGAAGGAAAAAGAACCGCGAATTCGCGACCAGGAAAAGGCAGCCGCGGCTGCGGCCTACGAGGTAGCCCGCGCGGCATATCGCCGGATCTTGGCGGAATGTACTACCGAGTGACACAGTCCACGATCAAGGCTCCCGGCATCCAGCCGGTCACCGCCAACATTGATCGCGGCGGGCCAGACCCACGACCCCTCGGCGCGGCGCGTATCCCAGGCCAGAATGACTAGCCGAACCGTGCAGAGCATTGCGCCGATTGTGTTCACACTTCCACCGGGCATGGCTGGATCGATGATCGAAGAGGACCGCACAGTTTCCACCTTGGCTGACGAATCACTGCCTGCTAACCCGGCTGGTCCCCGCCGCCGCGTTTGGCAATTTCGCGTGCTGGCGCTGGGTCTGGCTGGGGGCCTGACCTTGGTGCTGGCCGAAGTCGTTTTGCGAATGCTGGGCCTGGGCTATGGCCACTCGCCCACCGCCGACCACCCGGTGTTTCACCACTGGAATCCGGCTGCTTACGAGGCGGTGTCGACCAGCATGACTGGCGAATACGGGGGGTTTCCTATTCGGTTCAACCGTGAGGGGTTCGCCATGACTGGCGAATTGCCCCCGCTCAGTGAACCGGCGTTGCTATTCTTGGGAGATAGTTTCACGCTAGGGCGTCAGGTCCCCGAGGCCGAGCGATTCGCCAGCCTGGTGGCAAAGCGCCTGCACATGGTAGCGCTGAATTTTGGGAACTCCAGCGCCTGCCCGCTGTTGTCGCGATTGCAGTTGGAGTATTTCGCCGATCGCGTGGCGCCCCGCGCGGTGGTCTACCAGATGTATGCCAACGACGTGCGCGACGAACAGGAAATGCGCCGGCTCGCCCAGCGCGATTCGGCGGGCCGGGTCGTGGCGGTGCCGGGGCACCAGCAGGGGTTTTGGATTCCCCTGGTGCGCCAAAGCTATGTCGCCCGGCTCGTACGGCAGGTGTATTTGCAATGGAGTTTTTCCCGCGAACAGCGGCGGCGTGGCCAACAGTCCACGCAGGTCGACCCCTGGAGCCCGCTCCATCCACGGCCGCTGACCGAGTTCTACAGCGATCAAGAGCGTGCCGATGTCGAAGAAAGCCTTACCCAGCTAGCTACGTTCTGCCGATCACGAGGTTGGCCATTGTTCTTGTGCGTCGTGCCCGACCGGGGCGCTCTGCGCGACGGCCTGACCGATAACTATGCTGAGTTTTTTCGCGATTTTGCCGCGAAACACGGCCAGCGCTACATCGACCTGGCGCCCGCGATGGCGCCCTATGCCGGGCCCAAGGCGCGCGAACTTTACTTCGCTCAAGATATTCATCTCACCGCCGCAGGGCATGCGGTCGTGGCCGATGCCATCGCCGCGGCGCTCGAAGCCGATCCGAACTGGAACCGGGCCGCCTCTGGCACGCTCGCGACGGAGGTCAGGTAGCGCGTGGCCAAGAAACGCAAACCGAATTCAGCCGGCACACCACGAGAACGCCCCCCGCGCGCGGGTCGCTCGCGGCGGCAAACCAAACCGGGAGCAATTGGCGCACGGCGGCTCGACAAGGCAGGGACCTACGAACTGGTACATCCTCGCGGGGCGCGCGACCGCGCGCTCGACCTGGAGGAAGTTCAGGCGATGATCGAGGCCGGAGAGTTGGAGATCGCCATCGACGAGTTGCGCTGGCTGTTGGGCGGCTGCCACGAATTGCTCGCGGGCCATGTATTGTTGGGAGAAATCGCGCTCCTCGAGGGGCTGGTGAAACTGGCGCGAGGACATTTTGGCTATGCCTATGAATTGGGCCGCGCCGCGCTCGCTGGTTGCGGTCGCGATGTCCGGTTGCCTTATGCACGGTCGCCCAATCGCCCGCTGTTAGAGGCTGCCAAAGGTTTGGCAGGCTGTTTGGCCGAATTGCGGCACGCACGGCTAGGGCGCGAGGTCGCGCGGCAGTTGTTGGCCTGGGACGCGAGCGATCCCCTAGGCGCCGCAGCACTGTTGGAACGATTGGCCACGATCGAGGAAGGCCCGCCCGACGAGCCCGACGAGGAATAGCCGGTCGCGCAGTTTGCGCAGGGCCTCACTCGACTAGCGCAGGGTCTCGCTCGACCCGCGGCACCGGGTCTGGGTCGGCTGGCCCCCACGTCGGTCGTCCCCGCGGCGGTTGTGCCGCGCCCGGGTTGGCGCCAAAATGAAAACACGCCAAGGCCGTGGTCAAAAGCACCAGCGAGGTGAACACCTCGCGTGCCAAGGCAAACCGGCCGCGATCGAGTGGCCCCTCTTGCAACAGGGCCGCAAACAACAACACGGTTCCCTGGACCACCACACCCACGGCCAATAGCAACAGCAGAAATTCCCGTCCACTCAAGCGATGTTCTGGGCGCAATCGCCACAGCAGCACGCAGGCGCCCGTTAGGGCCGCCAATCCGGCCACCGCGAACAGAACGACCAACACGACACCATAGGCCGACATGGCCGGCGGAGGTGGCGGCAAGGTTGGCGAATCAACCGCAGGGGAACTTGGCACCTGGAATCACCCCCAGCACGGGAAGCAAGAATGGGACCGCTGGTGTCAATCGTAATTGGCGCCCGCAGGGCATTCCACTGCCGCGCGTCACCGCCGCAACAGCGCCGCCAAAGCGCCCCAGGCTGGGCAGGCCTCGTGCGGCGGGCCTTCAGAAGGAAAGCATCTGGCGATAGTCCGCCAGCCGATTGTCGAGGTCTGCTCGCTCGATCTGGCGCATGCGTTCCAGGCTGAAATCCTCGACGTTGAAACTGGCCACCAGAATGCCGTAGGCCAGGGCCTCTTTCAGCGATTTTGGCGAAAAGTCGCCGTGCGAGGCGAGATAGCCCATCAGCCCGCCGGCAAAACTATCGCCCGCACCCGTGGGATCGACCACCCGCGGCGTGGGGTAGGCCGGCAGCACATAGGTTTCGTGTTCACTGAAGAACATGGCGCCGTGTTCACCCTTCTTGATGATGACGAACTTGGGCCCCATGGCCCGCACCGTGTGACCGGCGCGGACCAGGTTTTCGTCGTCGGTCAGCAGCTTGGCCTCGCTATCGTTGAGCACCAGGCCGTCGAGCCGGGGCAACAGTCGCATCAATTCGTCGTGCTGGGTGCGAATCCACAAATCCATGGTGTCGGCCACGACCAACCGGGGCCCATGCACTTGCGCCAAGACCTGGGCCTGGACCGTGGGCGAGCCGTTGGCCAAGAACACGTATTGCGCTCGGCGATAGTCGGCTGGCAGTTGGGGATCGAACGTTTCGAACACGTTGAGGTGCACCTCGAGCGTATCGCGATCGTTCAGGTTGGGCTGGTACTTGCCCCGCCAGCGAAAGGTGCGTCCCCCGGGCACGACTTGCAAGCCGGAGGTGTCTACGCCTCGCGAGCGCAACAGCGCCGTGTGCTCGGCGGGCCAATCCTCGCCCACGACGCCGACCAATTGCACCGGCGTGAAATAGCTAGCGGCATAGGAGAAATAGACTGCCGACCCCCCCAGGACATCGTCGCGACGATCGGCAGGCGTTTCCACGCTGTCCAGAGCGACCGACCCTACCACCAGCAACGACATAGCGCACACTCCGAGAAAGTTTGGTACCGAGCAAGTTGGCCGCGACGCACTCCGCAGGGATTATCGGCCAACATGATCGCGACGCAAGGCGTTTGCGACGCGACATGGTCACGACGCAAGGCAGTCGCGACGCAAGGCGGTTAGTGCGCCAGGCCACGTAGCTGCGGCAGCAGCATCAAGGCCACGGCCGCCAACACCAAGGTCAGGGCCGCCAGTTCGTGCCACTGCGGCCGCTCGCCCAAATACCACCGGCTGAACGCCAGAAAAACCGAGATCGAGACGACCTCCTGCATGATCTTAAGCTGAGCCGCGGAGAATCTGCCGTGCCCCCAACGATTGGCCGGCACCTGCAGGGCATATTCCGGCAAGGCAATCAGCCAACTGGCCAGAATCACGACCGCCAGGTGGGTCGACTTAAATCTCAGGTGGCCATACCAGGCCATGGTCATGAACACGTTGGAACAGATTAGTAACACAACAGTCGACATGGCGTGCCTCTTCGAAGGGGCGAGTTCGGGGCCGCTGAAACTTATCGCCGGCCGGCCGAAACCGCCAAGTTCCTCCGAAGCGACCGCGGAGAAAATGCTGTTACGATCGGACCCCGCCGAGTAGGCTTGTGGGGGGCCCCTTGGTGGGGCACACCGGACAGCCAGAGTGACCGAACGAAGCACAGAACACGGCCCGGGCCACCAGCGGACTTTCCCGGCTGACCGTTTAACAAACCAATGCCAAACGAGGGTGAGATGCGCTATTCAAGGCATGCGGCAAACTGGCTGGCAACGTTCGTCGCCATCTGCATGGGCCCCGGGAGTTACCAGAGCGCGCAGGTCTGGGGGGCCGAGGCCGTGGAACTATTTCAAGTGCCACACTACTGCGAGGGGGTGGTTTTCGACCATGCCGGGCGGGGCTACGTCTCGGAAGGGGATCGTATCTGGCAATTCACTCTCGATGGCCAACACCAGGTGTTCGCCATTACCGGTGCGCCCAATGGGCACAAGATCCTGGCAGACGGTACGCACCTGGTGTGCGATGCCAGCCGCCATGCCGTGCTGCATCTGGACGCCGAGGGCAAGGAATTGCCCGCCGCGGCCATGGCCTGTGGCGATACGCCATTGCGAGGCCCGAACGACCTGACACTGGACACCCCCGGTGGCGGCTTTTACTTTTCCGACCCCGTCGGGTCTAGCGATACCACGCCCATCGGCACGGTGCATTACGTGCGACCAGACGGAGAGGTCGTGTTAGTCGATTCCGGAT
>CAYSXM010000063.1:0-11207 GCA_964434905.1 uncultured Pirellulales bacterium
CACACAGCGCGTGCTCATCGAAGCGCCCGCCGATCGAAGCAGGCTGGCAGCAGACCTTGTTGGGGCGAACATTTCCGGCTGGAACTACTGCCGCGCGGTACCGACGGTCGGGCATGCCGTTACGAGCGTGTTAACCTCTCCAAATTGCCAGCGATGGGGGCCGCAATCCGGGCCCGGACGCAGTTTCCTAGCGTCGTCGCTGCGTTTGGGAGCGTCATGCGCTAGAATCGTAGCAGGCGTGACGATGCCCTGGGGACGATTGCGGTCGCGGGATCTGCTGGCCCGGATCCCACGAGGAGCTGGTGCCAGGCGGCAGGTCCAGGGTGGGTTTGGTGCCACGAGAATTTGGCTCGCAGTGAGCCGGTTAATGGGAAGACGAACGTGGGTGCAATTCCATCGGGGGCATTCGCGCGACTGCAATCGCTGGCCGGAGGTCCCGTCGGGCGTCGACTTGCGAGCTGGTCGCTCGTGTTGCCGCGGATCAGCGGCTACGAATCCGAACTGCAAGCGCTAGACGATGCGCAGTTGCGCAAACGAAGCCTGTCGTTGCGCTACCGTGCCAAGGCCCAAGAATCGACCGATCGGCTGCTGCCAGAAGCGTTTGCTTTGGTGCGCGAGGCGGGCCGTCGCACGCTGGACATGCGGCATTTCGACGTGCAGTTGCTGGGCGGACTGGCGATGCACCAGCGTTCGATCGCCGAGATGCAGACTGGCGAAGGCAAAACGCTGACTGCCACGCTGCCGGCCTATCTCAATGCGTTATCGGGCAAGGGCGTGCAAATTGCCACGGTAAATGATTACCTGGCGCAGCGCGACGCAGATTGGATGCGACCGATTTACGAGTCGCTGGGCTTGTCGGTGGGAGTTATCCAAAGCCAGATGTCGTCGCCCCAGCGGCGCAAGGCCTATGCCTGCGACGTGACCTACGGCACGGCGAAGGAATTTGGATTTGACTTCTTGCGCGATCGGCTGCTGCTGCGGCGCATTCGCGAGGGGCAGCTCGATTTCCTGGGAGCGATGTTGGGTTTGCAAGGCGATGGAGATGGCGAATTGCCCGTGCAGCGTGAGCCGCACTTCGCACTGGTAGACGAAGCCGACAGCATTTCTAATCGACGAGGCGCGGACGCCGCTGATCATTAGTGCCTTGCCAACCGAGGAAGAGCGGCTGGCAGTGGAATGCTACAAATGGGCGGCGACCCGGGCCCAGGAATTTGTCGAGGACGAGCACTACGACTACGACCACGACAAGAAGACGGTGGAACTGACTAGCAGCGGTCGGCAGTTGGCTCGCCAGATTCCCAAGCCGGCGGCGATGGATCGGGTGGGCATGTTCACCATCTATCAATACATTGAACGCGGGATCAAGGTGCATCGCGAGTACCTGTGCGACCGGCACTATGTGGTTCGCGAAGGCGAGATCGTGATTGTCGACGAATTTACCGGCCGACTGGGCGAAGGTCGAAAATGGCGCGACGGGATCCACCAGGCAGTGGAGGCCAAGGAGGACGTCAAGGTCACGGTGGAGACTGGCCAGGCAGCGCGGATCACGGTGCAGGATTTCTTTCTCCGATATGCGCACTTGGGTGGCATGACCGGCACCGCCAGCAGTTCGGCGCGCGAGTTGCGTCGAATTTATAAGCTGCAAGTGGTGCCCATTCCGACCAATCGCCCGGCCATCCGCAGCCGTCTGGCCGATCAGGTATATGGTCACGCCGATCGCAAATGGCGGGCCATCGTCCAGGAAGTAGCCGAAGTTCATGCCACGGGCAGGCCGATTCTGATCGGCACGCGCTCGATCGACAAGTCGCACTTGGTCGCTCAGATGCTATCGGTCATGGGCATCGAGCACCAAGTGCTCAACGCGCATCATGTGGCGGGCGAGGCGGAAATAGTGGCGGGTGCGGGACTCCCCTCGAGGGTGACCGTGTCGACCAACATGGCTGGCCGCGGTACCGATATCAAGTTGGGTCCGGGCGTCGCCGAGTTGGGTGGGCTGCACGTGATTTGCACTGAGATGCACGACTCCGCGCGCATCGACCGGCAGTTGATTGGCCGTTGTGGACGGCAGGGCGATCCGGGGACGTTTCGGCAATACCTAGCGCTCGACGACGACATTTTGCTGGGAGCGTATGGCCCCAAACGGTCGCGCCGGTTGAAAGACAAAGGGGCGAAGATCGAGCAGGTGTTGCCGCGCTCGTCGGGATTGTTTCGCCGGGCGCAACGTCGGATCGAACGGCGGCACTACGGAGATCGTCGCGCGCTCATGTACTTCGAGAAAGAACGCAAGAAGTTGCAGGCCGCGATGGGTCAGGACCCCTACCTCGACTCGGCACACTAACCGCGCGGTCGCTTCAACCTTCCGAGGTCGTGCCCGCCTCGGCGTACAAGCGGCTAGCGCGCGGCGGCACCGCGGCGTTTGCGGCGGTGGGTCCGAAGTTTCCAGAGAATTACGTGCCGTGGCCGATGAGGTGCGTGCCTGTCGGCGTCAGGCTTCACTCCGGCGATTCCACCGGGGCCGCAAGAACGCGGTCGCCAATGCCAGAATCATGGCCAGCAAGAAGAACTTGGGGCGCAACGCCACGATCAGGGCCAGACCCAGGCACACGCCATACAGCCAGCGAGGAATTTGGCGGATTTCAGGCAGCGCCAACCACAATGCTCCGAGTGCAAAGCCGACGCGCAAACTTCCGCCCGACCAGGTTTCGTAGCCGCTGCCCTGAGGGCCGGCCAGCAGCAGGACCACGCCCACCGCCAACGATGCAAGCGCCAGCCACCCGACCGTTGGACGTGTCATGAGAAATGCCGACTCGATTGATCGCCCAGGTTTGGATTCACCGCGCACACGAACGTCGGGGAGCTCCGGCTACAGCGCGTCGATGGCAGCTAGCCAGGCATCCCACGCCACGAGTAGCTCTGCGCTCGAATCGGTCGCACCGGCCGCGGGGAATTGCACCACCGGATAGCCTTGCTCGCGCAGCGCTTCCAGGCGATCGCGTTGTTCACTGACTCGCACGGGCGATTCCTCGGGGGCGACCGCCACCAACATCCGGCGCGCCGGGTTGCTCTCGGCCAGTTGGCGTGGCGGAGCGCCGCGCCACACGACCAGGCCTCGAAACATCGTTGCCAGCACGTGGCCTGGCATGGCCAGCGCCACCGCCGGTGCACGACCGGCGCCGTCGCCGACGACCACCAGGCGACGACGGTCGAAGGGGCGCGACGCCAACACGCTGACCAGCACCTGCTGCAAGTGGGCGAAATCTGGTTTGCGCCACACCCCCGCCTGGGCAGGTCCTAGCGCCAACAGAGCCCAGTTGTGCCGTAAGCAGGCTTGGTCGCAGGCGGCCGCCGAGCGCGCGGTCAGGACCGGGCCCGTCGATCCGTCAGAAAGCCAGACGATAAGTCCTGGTGCAATATCCGGCGTGGCTTGTGGCGGCCAGCGCAGGTGCACGGGGCCCTTCGGACCAGCCAGTTCGATTTCTACCATGGCGGTCGGCGGGTGGTTGTCAATTGCTGGGGCCGCGGCATTGGCGGCCGCGGGTGTCGACTGAAGGGGAAACGGTTCAAGGGTGAGATCCAAGGTGTTTTCCTGTTGACCGCGTCGAAAGGTCACCGCCACCTTCTCGCCTGGCAAGTGGCCGGCCAACGCGCGCTCGAGCGCCGGAACGTCGCCAATTGCTTGGCCATCGCAAACGGTGATTGTGTCGTCGGCCTGCAACCCGGCCCGATCAGCCGGAGCGCCGGCTGCCAAGCGCGCGATCGGCACGCCGGCACCCTCGAGCGCGCGACCGGGCCAGCAGCCTAGCCAAGGGGCCGTGTAGGTTGGAACTTTGGCGACGAATTCCAATCTGGTCTGACGACTGTCGACTCCACGTCGATATCGCACTGCGACAGATTCGCCGGCATAGCGGCCGTTCAACTGCCGTAGCAACTGTGCCACGCGGGCGGTCTCTTCACCGTCGACGTGGGTAATGATGTCATCGGGCTGCAATCCCGCCTTTGCCGCGGGCGAGCCCAATCGCACTCCGACAAGCCCGGTTACCGAGTCCAGGTTGTCGTCGCTAGCCAGGGTGAGGCCAGCCAGCCCGGGCAAGAGGTCTTCGCCTGCGGCCAGCCGCGGTGCAACATGCAGCACGTGCTCCCAGGGCACGGCGAAGCCGACGCCGGAATCGTAGTGCTGGCTGCTCGGCACGCCGTCGGGAGCCAAGGGCACGAGCAAACCCAACACGCGACCACGCACATCGACTAGAGGTCCGCCATAGTTGTGAGGGGATACCTTGGCGTCGGTCTGTAGCGCGCGTCCCCACAGACGGTCCAGTGCGCTGACGATGCCGATCGAACGGTGCAGCGGCGCATCGGCAAAGGTATTTCCCACCGCCACCGCCCATTGCCCAACGCGAATTTCTGACTCGATTGCTGGCTGGGGAACTGCTAGCGCGCGCCCCGCTGCAATGTGGAGTGCCACCAGCGACCGGGTGTGATCTCGCCCGAGCACTTGTGCGGCCAGCCGCGCGCCGTCGGGCAGCGTGACCAACACGCTGGCAGTCGCCGAGCCGAACAGCCAATCGCTAGTCAAGATCAGTCCATCGGCCGTGGCGATGAGGCCGGTCGTGCTGCCGCGCTGGTTCTGCTGGTTGGAAGTGTCGCCTGAGGAGATCACGTCGATACGCACGACCGAGGGGGCCACTTGCTCGACGGCAGCTCGCCATGCGGCAACTTCGTCTTCTTCCAAGTCGCTGGCCCACGACGGCACGGCCAGGGCAAGGACCGCCACCGCCACGCACCAGGCATGCCAGCGGCGGCCAAGGGGTTTGGTTTCACCCGTCGGTCGGGCTTGATCCGTGGGGCCCGCGGGCGCGCCGGGTCGACGGAATGCGCTACCCCGGTTGCCGATTTCATTGGCAGGGGGTGGTGTGCCATGTCCAGCAGGTGGCCAGCGCATCAAGGGTCCTTCGACTCGGTGGGCGACAAGACGACTTCGAGCACGGTTTGACCGCGCTGGACAAGCAAGGTGACCGGTTCGCCTCGCGCCCGACGCTTCAATTGGAGCCCTACCTCGGCGCAGGAACCGACCAGGGTCCCGTCGACCGACAAGATCAGATCGTCGGCTGCCAAGCCGGCGCGCGCGGCGGCAGATTCTGGCTGTACCAGGTCGATAAATGCAGGGGTCCGCTCCAGCACGTCGGGCACCAGCACCAGGCCTAGTTGATCGTTGGTGAGGGGAGCGCTTACGCTCTTCTCGACCAGGTTCGTGTCTTCGGCGGGCAGACCGGTCAGCAACCTGTCGATCGTCGGTATCAGCGCCGCAAGTGGCACGGCGAAATTAACCCAGGTGTCGTTGTCGCCATTACGCAGTTCTTTCCCCAAGAGCCCGGCCAACACGCCTGCGACGTTGGTCAGCGCGCCACCGGCAGCGCCTGGGTTGTTTGTGATCGCATCGACGATCATGACCGGCCCCGCGAACGGCGTGGTAAACACCCCCCGCCGCGCGGTGAGTGGAGCCAGGGTGGCCAGCACTCCTTGTTGTACCGTAACCGCTTCGGACCGTTGTGCCACGCCAAACGCATTCGAGAGCGCCAACACCCGATCGCCGGGAACGAGCTCGGCGGGTGTGTGCCAATCGAAATAGGGTAGATCGCGGGCGTCGATCTTGAGCACTGCCACATCGTGGCGCGGGTCGGCCCCCAAAAGTTCGGCCAAGAACATTTGACCATCGTCGAGCACCACGCGAACTCGGTCGGTGTCGAGTACATAGCTCCAGACCGTTAGCACGTGCCCGGTTGGCGAGATTAACACCCCGGTCTGATACGCTTCGAGCCCACGCGGTCCGCCGGCGCCGAAGATTTTGACTACCTTGGCCTGTGCTTGGCGAACCATCGCTTCGCGCGGTGGTCGACCGGCTGCCGACACGGGTGCCAGCGACCCTGAACACACCAGGGCCGACCAACACGCCACGACCGTGAAGAGGCCGCGCCAGCCGCGCCCGGCTACACGATGTCTGCCAGCAGCGCGCGGGCGGCACGTGCCCTGGCCGGCGGTGGGTTTCGCGAGTTGATTCACCGAGATACTCATGGGGCCGTCTCTCGCGGCAGCGAATAGGTTTCGACCGCCAGGGTGCCAAACACGGTGTCGCCGTGCCGCATGCTCAGATGAAACGGCAGCCAGTACTCTTCGTGCTGGCGAAAATCGTCGAACCACAACTCGCAGGGATCGACATCGTTGGTGGGCCACATTTCGAGGCCGACCAGGCGATTGCTCGAGGCGTCGATATAGAACTGAGCAGAAACGCCGCGATGCACCACTCGCAACACGTTGCACCATGCCGATGGTTCGCCCCAGGGCGCTTGGCCCCAGGCGCGGGCATCGTCGAAGGCGGTTACACCCTGGTCGAGCAGCAGTCGCCACAGGTGCAGCGTGGTCAGCAATCCGCCGCTGCCTGGCGGCCCTAGTTGTTCACTGAGGTCGTTGGTCCAGTGTGCCTCGACCGCGCCGGCAGGCAACCGAGCGATGCCCGATTTGTGATCGAGCCGGAAGTCGACCAGGCTGCCGTCGCCCAGACGACCTCGGATTAGCCAAGAAGTGGTGAGTGCCCGTTCACCCGCCGGAGACAGCAGGCGTTCGAGCCGTTGGACCTCGCGCTGATTTGCTTCAGCGTTCACCAGGTCGCCCTGCAGGGCCAGTGCCGGCGCCGCGAGCAGACCGCCGGCAGGCTGCGCCGGATTTGGGGGCCGTGGTTCGGGAGAGCTGGGGGGGCCACCGCGGTGCGCTAGTTGGCCGAGCTCTCCTGGGGCATGCACGGCCGCCAGCCGCACTTGCAACCGCCGGGCGACGCCTTGACGCAGAATATCGAGGGGCACGCGCCATCCCTCCGGTAGTGAGCCAAGCACGTTCTTGAAGTGATTGACGTCGGGCACGGCGCGTCCGGCCAGGGCCGTCACTTCGTCGCCACGACGCAGGCCGCGACGATAGGCATCGCTGTGCACCAACACCTCAGCGACCACGGCGCGACCGTTGGCGTTGGGGCGACAAAGTGCCCCTAGCGACGCGCGATCGACGAGCCGACCAACACGCAAAGCAGGCAGCAATCGCTCGATTTGAGACCAGCTCACGGCGTAAGCCAGGCCGACATTCACCCGGCCGCGCTTTTCGAAAGAGGCCCGACCATTGATGCCAATCAAGCGCCCCGCGGAGTCGAATAGCGGGCCACCCGAATTACCAGGGTTGATTGCGGCGTCTGTTTGGAGACAGTCTGCATACTCGACCAAAGTTTCGGCGGGCTCTTGATAACGATGCCTTCCCGAGACGATGCCCCAGGTGGCCGTGGGCTGAAAATCGTGCGCCAATACCCAGGGGTTCCCCAGCGCGAACACAGGATCTCCGACTGCCACGGATTCGCTATCGCCGAGGGTAGCGGCTGGATATTCGCCGGCGGCCAACTGCACCACGGCCAAATCGCCGGTGGGATCGGCACCAACCAGCACGCCATCGACCAGCCGACCATCGGGCAGACCACATCGCAAGGGTGCTCCGAGCGGCTGCACCACGTGAAAGTTGGTAACGACCAACCCCTCGCGCGAAATCACCACGCCGGAACCGCCACCTGGCACGCCTGCCACGAACATGGCGGCTACCGCGTCGCTCGCACGGGCAATCACCGCCACGCGTTCGGCCTCTGCCGCTAGCACCTCTTCGAGCGAGCCCCTCGCCGGCGCCGCCCCTGCCAACAACAGGGCTACGATCGCCGCGCCGCGGAAAGTGCGTGCCCTTCGGAAACGATCCCAACACCGTGTGTCAGGCAGTGCCTGGTTCATGGTGTGAACCTCGCGTTGGCCAGCACCAGGCGATCGCCGGCCTCGCCGTCGTCGGCGAAGTCGACTACGAGCGTCAGCCGCGAGGCGGTACCAAGCTCCCAATTGAGTTCCTGGAAGGGGTGGCCCTGCTGCAATGTCTGGTCGCATATCAGGCGTTGGTCAGCGCGTGCTTCTAATCGCAATCGCGCGCTGGCTGGCGATTGGTGGTCGACCCCCGCGATGGCCAGCAAACGTCGCGCGCCTGCGGGAACCTCGATGACAAGTTCGGTGCGGCTATGTAGCGACACCCCGCGTTCAAACACCTGGCCACCGTCGGACAGCGGCCCCCCCCACGGCGACTGCCCCGGGCACCAAGCCAACCAAGAAGCCAAGAGCGGTTGTACTTCGGGTGACGATAAAAGCGTGTTGAACCGTATCTGAACGGGGGCCAGTTGGTCGAGCCAAATCGGCTCCGTGGTGCCGAAGCGCAGTGACGTTAGCCGCCGCCAAGTGCGAGAAATCTGCCAGCCGGCGGGGCTAACCAGATGCACTGTGTCTCCTTCGCCAGCGGCCCAAGAGGAGACCGGAATTTGGCAGCGATCGATATCCTGCCAAACGGCAACGGGCGCGGCGAGCTGTGGGCCCTGCGGTTGGAACAGCACCAGCGCGGCGATTCGACCCCGGCGAACGGGGACCTGTTGACCGTCGAGCGTGAATTCGGCCTGCTCGGTGGTGACGTCGCCCAGCACCCCCTCAACGGTTTCCAATTTGCCACCGCGTTCGACAACCACTTGATCGGCCACGGGCACCGCACCCACGACTTGTTGCCAGCGCTCGGTCGAACCAGGTGTGGGCGCGACGAAGCGAACCCAGGACAAATGTTTCCGTTCGAGATCGATCACCGAGCCATCCGCTAGGCGGCAATGAGCCACGCCCGCGGTCATGGTCCATTCGGTCGCCCACAGTCGGGCGCCATCGCGGGTGGCAACTTCAATCGACCCAGGAAAGGGGTCGGGCGGTTTATTGCTCGCAACGGCCACCGTGGCCAGCGACGACCAGGGAACCTGCTGTGCCACACCCGTCACCGTCAGTTCAAGCGAGTCGGCATTCCAACGAACCAGTTCGCCTGCCAACGCTGAACCGTCCGCAAGTTGAAGCTGTAACTCCGTAGCGACGGCACTGCCGGCCAGGCACGTGGCGATGCCGATCGACAGCGTGGCGACGCGCAGGCAGGCCCGTGAAAAGTGGAAGCCAAGCCGGTGGGCGGGAGTGGGCACGCGCAGCAGGCACCGCAGGCGTGGCCGGTCGCGGCACCCAAGATTATCGCGTTGACAGAGCGTGGGCCGCATATCAGGGCGATTCCTGTGGTTGCTCGCCCGCCAGCCGGCGAAAATATTGTTCTACCGCGTCGCGATAGTGAGCGGGAAAATCTCGGCCAATCTGCTGCAAGGCTTCGTCGCGGGTCTTGGGCGGCAAGTCGCCCCAATCGCCGCGGCGCGACAGTGGCCGCGGTTCGACTTCGCCAGGACCTCGTCCGCCTGCGGCGCGCGAGATCGCGGCGGCTTGCTGTGCCGTGGGTACCGTGCCTTGGCCCTCTGCCGCAGCACCTTGTGAAGACGACGAAGATTGCTGTTGCTGCTGTTCTAGCTCATCGATCATGCGGTCTAGATCGGCCAGCACTTGTGACTCTTGATCTTGGAGGCGGGGATCGACCTGACCGTGGTCCAGACGGCGTTCGATATCGCGCATGCGCCGCGAAATATGGTCCAGCGAGCCAACTTCAAGTGCCTCGATATCGCGTACGATCAAATCTGCAACGGTTCGGAACCGCCCCGGCACCTCGGCCACGTCATGCAGCAATACATCGAGGTCGGCGCGCGCCTGGTCTGCCTGGAGCAATTGCTGGTGAGAAATACTTCGGTAGAACAGTAGCGAGGCAGGGTCGCAACATCGTTCGGCCGGCACGGCTTCCAGCAGCGCGGCGGCTTCGTCGAAATAGCGTGCCTGGGTCAGTGCGCGCCCCCAAAAAACCGTGAGCTGGGAGGGCATCCAGTCGCCTTGGCGATCATCGGCCAGCCAGGTAGTATCGAGGGGAACGGCAGCGGCGTCGAACGCTCGGCTGGTAGCGACCAGCGCGGCGGCACGCGGGTCGAGCAGCGCTGCGGTTTCCGCCACCGCGGTCAACCGGTCGCCGCCGCCCACGGTTGGCGCGCTCCAAAGTGCCTCGGCAGCGGCAATCAGCGTGCTGTCGCTCGATTGGGTGCGGATCCAATCGAGCGTCTGCTGCCGCAACTCGCTCCAGGGTCTGGGTCCCAGCGCGACCACGGGTCCATCGGCCAAGTCATCGGCGGCCGGAACGCCGCACGCACAAAGTACGACGACCATTGCGGCAGCGAACAGGGCGCCTGCGCGGCGCGCCGAAAGGGGTGGGTTGCGATAGGTCATTCGCTGCTTTCCACTGCCATCTGTCGGGTGATTTGCTGAATTCGTGCTTGTCGCTTCGCGAGTTCGGCTAGCTCGGCACGCCGCGCTATCGAAGGAGTCGCACTTGACGATCCGAGCAGGCGCTCGGTCCGTTGGTTCACGCGCCACTGCAACGAACGTACGAGCTTCAACTCGGCCAATTTTTCCACCAACGGTTCGGCACCGTTCTCTTGGCCAGGTTGTGGGGGCGATTCCGCGCTGTCTTGCCGCTCTTCCAGCGCCCGTTCAAAGGCAGCAACCAGCTCTTCGAGTTGCTCGACCAGCGATTGCTCGAGGTCTTGTGTCGTGGAGCCGACCTCGGCGGCCGCTAGCATTTGCGCGACGCGGACCATGTCGGCACGCACCAAATCGACGACTTCTGGAATGGCCACCGCCGTACCGTCATCTTGAAGCAGCAATTGCGTTTTCTCCACCTCAAGCGCCAACTGAGCCTGCCACCGACCGAGCCGACCAGCCTCGATCGCTTCGGCAGCTTGGCGCGCCTGTAAAGGCACCTGGGACAACGTCACCGTGCCTTCCAGTATCTTACGCTCCGCTGCCAGGAACTCACGAAATCGCTCTTCCAACTTCACCAAAGTTTGCGCGATTTCCTCTTCACGGAGTTGCCGCAAGACTTGTTCCAATTGGGCTTGTGCTTGCTGCAGGGCTTGAATTGCGGCTTGCTGTTCCGCCGCGGACCCCTCTCGTTCGGCCTGCTCTAATTGTTGCTGGGCGGCGTGCATGCGGTCGACGGCCGCTTGCAGCGATTCCAGGCCCGGTGGCGCCGTCGGGGGCCCTGCTGGCGGTTGCTCGCCGGGTGCATCTGGCACGGCCGGCTGGGGCGCCCCAGGTGTTGACGGCTGTGGCTCGCCGGGCGCCGTCGACGGGGGCGAGGTGCTGGGTTCGCCACCGGCTGGCGGCGCAGAGGGTGGTTCCGACTTCGGCGCGGCCGAGTCG
>CAYSXM010000064.1:0-11200 GCA_964434905.1 uncultured Pirellulales bacterium
AATACAGCAATTTTCAATACAGCAATTTTCAATACAGCAATTTTCAATACAGCAACCCTTCACACGCCGCTTACGGTAGAACAAACGTTCAGACCCGCTGAATTCAGCACATAAAAAACAGCACCGCACATAAAAACAGCGTTGTCGTGCGGTCGCACTGCCCGCCCCGACAGGAAATCAAGGGAAGTCGAGTCATGCCGAAGCGTTTAGTAACCGGGGTTGTCACCCGCGACAAGGCCGCCAAGTCGCGTCGGGTGGAACTGGGCCGATTGGTGCGGCACCGCAAATACGGCAAGATCCTGCGTCGCAAGACGGTCTGCCACGTACACGACGAACACAACGATTCCAAGATGGGTGACACAGTGGAGATCATCGAGTGTCCCCCCAGATCGAAAACCAAAGTCTGGGAGTTGGTCCGCGTCATTTCCCGTAGCAAGGCAGTCGACCTGGTAGCCATGCGAGCGGCGGCGGAAGCCCCCGACCAACCGACGGTATGACGACCGCCACGCTGTGTGCACGCAAAGCTGTATGCACGCTGCGTTGTTTGAACCGAATGACGTTTCCCCACGCCTTGAGCCAGTTTTGCCACCACGTAACCGGCACCGAGCCACCGAGAGAACGCCTTCGCTGAAGCAGATACCGTGTTGAGCCGTTTGGTGCTTGGCCGGATTGCACGTCGAAGGTCAAGGTAAAGCCATGATCCAAATGCAAACCCGCATGCCGGTGGCCGACAACACCGGTGCCCGAGAGGTCATGTGCATCAAGGTGCTGGGGGGAACCCATCGCCGTTGGGCGGGCCTGGGCGACGTGGTGGTGTGCAGCGTGAAAAGTGTGACCCCCGGCAGTGAGATGAAGAAGGGGGCCGTGGTCAAGGGTGTGATCGTTCGTTGCAAGAAGCCCACCCGCCGTGCCGACGGCAGTTATGTTCGCTTCGATACCAACGCGGTGGTCATCATCGACACCGATCGCAACCCGAAAGGCACGCGTATTTTTGGTGCAGTGGCTCGCGAACTTCGCGAGCGGAATTTCATGAAAATCGTCAGCCTCGCTACCGAGGTGGTGTGAAATGCATATTCGCGCGAATGATCAGGTGGAAGTTCAGGTTGGCGACGATCGAGCCACGCGGGGCAAGGTCCTCAAAGTGGATCGCCGTGCTGGCAAGCTGATCGTGGAGGGGGTGAACCGCGTGTACAAGCACGTGCGTCGCAGCCAAAAGAACCCGCAGGGGGGCCGGCTCTCGAAAGAGATGCCGATTCCCCTGTCGAACGTGTTGTTGGTCTGCGGGGCCTGTGGCAAGGCTACGCGTACCGGGGCCCGTCTCGCCAAGGACGGTTCCAAGGAACGATATTGCAAGAAGTGTAGCGCAGGCCTCGGTCAGGTGTCTCCGCCGAAGGTCGGTCGCATCGCGAAGTAGGCGCCGTAGGTTGGGTTGAACAGGAGTTTGAATCGTGGCAACTGCCAAGTCGGGCAAGTCGAGCAAAGCCGCCAAGGCCCCCAAGGCCGGCGCGGCAGACGCCGCGCCGCGTGGGACCTCGGTCCCCCGGCTGCGATTGCGCTACGACCAAGAGATTCTGCCGGCCTTGGCCGAGCAATTTGGGCGGTCGAACCGCCACGCCTTGCCCCGCTTGCAAAAGGTGGTGGTCAACATGGGCGTGGGCTCGGCCATTACCGAGAAGAAACACCTGGAGGAGGCCGTGTCGGCCCTCACGCAGATTACGGGACAGAAACCGATTACCACCAAGGCTCGCCAGGCCATCGCCAACTTCAAGCTGCGCGAAGGGTTGGAGATCGGCTGCAAGGTCACGCTGCGAAACAACCGCATGTTCGAGTTCTTGGATCGCCTGATTTCCATGGCCTTGCCCCGTGTACGCGACTTCCGGGGGCTGACACCCACCGGGTTCGACGGCCACGGGAACTACAGCCTGGGGCTTTCCGAACAGTTGGTCTTTCCTGAACTGAATCCGGACAAGTTCACCCGCACCCAAGGGATGAACGTGACGATCGTGATTTCCGGCGGCAGCAACGACGAATCGCGAGAGTTGCTGCGCCGGCTGGGCTTCCCGTTCAAGTCGGCCGATGCCGACGCGGAAGGCGGGGCCAAGGGGAAAAAGAAGTAGTGTGCTTGGCCTAGGCAGCAGCGGTCGCCCGCCGGGCGACGGCGTTTTGCCGGGCGGGGAACCGAGGTTTTCGCAACCACACAGGATGCCGTATGGCAAGTAAGTCGAAAGTCGCCAAGGCGAAACGCAAGCCGAAGTATTCGTCGCGGCAGGAAAGCCGTTGCCAACTGTGCGGGCGGCCTCGTGCCGTATATCGCAAGTTCGGGCTGTGCCGCATTTGCTTCAAGAATTTGGCGAACGAAGGGTTGATTCCCGGCGTGAAAAAGGCGAGTTGGTAAGGGATCCCGCGGATTATGATGACCGACCCGATTGCCGACATGTTGACGCAGATCCGCAATGCGGTGCGTGTGGAACGCCCGATCGTGGAAATGCCGATCTCCAAAGTCAAAAACGGTGTAGCCGACGTGCTCAAGCGTGAAGGCTATATCTGGGAATGGGAGGTCGTCGAGAATTCGCCCAGGAATTCTCTGCGGCTGACGCTCAAATATGGGCCCAATGGCGAACAAGTTATTCGCCACATCAAACGGGTCAGCAAGCCCGGTCGGCGCGTGTATACCGCGGCTTCCGATCTGCGCCCCGTGCTCAACGGCTTGGGTATTTCGATCATCAGTACCAGCCAGGGTGTGATTAGCGACCGCGAAGCGCGGCGTCAGAACGTGGGCGGCGAGGTGCTTTGCGAATTGTGGTAACCTGTGGCTGGCGGCGCCTTCGCGCCGTGTTAGCCCCGTGGCGAGCGAGTGCAGCATGTCTCGAATCGGCAACAATCCGGTCAGTGTTCCCGGCGGCGTCAAGGTGGCCTTGGCTGCGCAACAAGTCCAGGTCGAGGGGCCGTTGGGCAAGCTGGCCTTCGACTTCCGACCCGAAGTGCGCGTCGAGTTCGACGAGCCCTCCCGGCAAATTCGCGTCAAACGCGGCGCTGAGGACCGCTTGTCGAGGGCCCTGCACGGGCTGACCAGGGCCATGATCCAGAACATGGTCGTGGGCGTGACCAAGGGTTACGAACGCAAACTCGAAGTGGTTGGCGTGGGGTACCTGGCCGCACTGCAAAAGGGGGTTTTGCAACTGCGGGTGGGCTTTGCAAACGAGGTGCAATTGCCGATCCCAGCGGGTCTGACCGTGGCCTGCCCCGATCAGAACCACATCTCGATCAAAGGCATCGACAAGCAATTGGTGGGCCAGTTCGCCGCCGAGGTGCGCGGTGTACGCAAGCCCGAGCCCTATAAGGGAAAAGGAATCAAGTACGAGGGCGAAGTCATCCGTCGCAAGGCAGGCAAGTCGGTAGTGAAATAACACTCGGCACCACCGGAGCGGTGGTCGATTCGGAGTTAGGGTCGTGAATCATCAGAAGACCGTTCAACTGCAACGTCAACGGCGCCGGTTTCGCGTGCGCAATGTCATGCGTGGCACCACGTCTCGGCCTCGGCTGAGTGTGTTTCGCAGCCACAAGCATGTCTATGCCCAGGTGATCGACGATGCGGTGGGCCGCACCGTTGCCTCGGCTAGCACCCAAGACAAGGAACTGCGCGCTCAGCTAAGCTACGGTGGCAACCAGACGGCCGCCCAGGCGGTGGGTAAGGCCATCGCCGAGCGTGCCCTGGCAGCCGGGGTAAAACAAGTTTGTTTTGACCGCCGAGAATATCAATATCACGGTCGGGTGGCGGCTCTAGCCTCTGCCGCGCGTGAAGCGGGGCTCGATTTTTAGCGCCAAGAAAGTCCCTGGTCGGGGCACCCTGTGGGGGTGGCTTCCGCGACCATGGGCTGGACCGAGTCGGCGAACTGGCACGTTTCAACTGGCACGTTTCGACTGGGGAGAATCACGATCGTGGCGAACGAATCTGCACGAGGCGAACTCATCGACAAGGTGGTGAAGATCAAGCGCTGTGCGGCGGTCGTTAAGGGCGGTCGCCGGTTCAGCTTTGCTGCCATGGTCGTGGTTGGAGATGGCCGCGGCCGTGTAGGCTGGGGTTACGGCAAGGCCAACGAAGTTCCGCCAAGTGTCGAAAAAGCCACGAAGGATGCCTCGCGCAGCTTGGTCAGCGTGCCCCTGGTCAAGGGAAGTATCCCCCACATGGTCACCGCCAAGTTCGGCACCGCCAAGGTGGTTCTGTTGCCGGCCAGCCCTGGTACCGGGGTCAAGGCAGGCGCCAGCGTGCGTGCCGTTTGCGAGTGTGCCGGCATTCACAATATCCTCACCAAGAGCTTTGGATCGACCAACCCGGTGAACACGGTGAAGGCCACGATCTTGGCTTTACAAAAACTTACCACGCGCGACAGCGTTGGCCGTCTGCGAGGAGTACCGCTGTCATGAATCTGAACGATGTGCATCGCGGCATTCGCAAGCGCAAACGCCCCCAGCGGGTCGGTCGCGGTCCGGGGTCGGGCCACGGCAAGACGTCGGGGCGCGGCCACAAGGGCCAGGGCCAATTGGCCGGATGGACCCAGCACGCCGGTTTCGAGGGGGGCCAGTTCCCACTCTACCGTCGCATTCCCAAGCGCGGGTTTCATAATCGCTATGGCGAAGTCGTGTGCGCCATCAATCTCGGTGCCATCGACGCGGTTTTTGCCGCCGGCGAGGAAGTCAACCGCGCCACGCTCAAGGCCCACAACCTGGCCAGCCACCGCTTCGACATCCTCAAGATTCTGGCAGGTGGCACGATCTCCAAGAAGCTGAAGATCGCTGCACACGCCTTTAGCAAGTCGGCGATCGAGAAAATTGAGGCCGCCGGCGGCGAAGCCATTGTCGTGCCCGGACCAGCCCCGGTGGTCAAGAACAAGCAAGGCACCGCGCTTGCGGCTGCTGTCGCCAAATCCAAGCGTCGGGCGACGCGCTAGACGCGGAATCAACGCGCCACCACTCTCGACGACGCGGACCACGATCGTTAGATGGAGCGAGCCATGTGGGAAAAAATCCGCGTCATCTTCGCGATTCCCGAACTGCGCCAGAAAATTCTGCTCACACTCGGCTTGTTGGCCGTCTACCGGCTGGGCTGGTGGATTACCTTGCCGGTGGTCGACCAGGAACGCATGGCGGCATTCTTCAAGCAGTCGGGCGGGGGGGGCATTGGCGATGTCATGCAGCAGGTGGCCGTGTTTGCCGCCAGCCCGCTCAGCCAGGCGACGATCTTCGGTCTGGGCATCATGCCCTATATTTCCGCCTCGATTATCTTCCAGTTGCTGGGCACCGTTTGGGAACCCCTCGAACGTCTACAAAAAGAGGGTGAGAGCGGCCGCAAGAAGATCAACGAATACACCCGTTATGCCACCGTCGTCTTGTGCCTGGGGCAAAGTTGGGCCTACGTAGGCTGGCTAGTGACAGAGGGCATGGTTCGCCCTGACTTCCTCAACGAATCGGGCGGCCTGGGCTGGGGGTGGTTCTTGACCACCGTGGCCATCATGGCTGCCGGTACCGCCTTCCTGATGTGGCTGGGCGAACAGATCGACGAATTCGGTATCGGCAACGGCATCAGCCTGCTGATCATGGCCGGCATTCTGGCACGCATGCCCAGCGCGGGGGCCGACTTGTTTGGTCAGGTCTGGAGCCAGGGGCTGCAGCTCAGCGGTGGCTCGAACGAAATGGGGGTCGAGAAGCTGTTGCTGTTGGCCATGTTGTTCGTGGGCGTGGTCGTGGGCGTGGTCTTCATTACTCAAGGTCAACGCCGTATTCAAATGCACAGTGCCAAGCACATCCGCGGACGCCGGGTGCTCGGCGGCGGCCGCCAGTGGTTGCCGCTCAAGGTCAATCACTCGGGTGTGATGCCCATCATTTTCGCCAGCAGCTTGTTGATGTTCCCCTCGCTGATCTTCAGTTTCCTGCGCGATCGCTTTCCCAATAATGGGTTTTTTCGCGTGCTCTCCGACGCTTTCCACCGGGGCGAATCGTCGTTCGTCTACAATGTGCTATACATCGCGCTGATTTTCTTCTTCTGCTACTTCTGGACCGCCATCAGCTTCGATCCCAAGAAGGTCTCCAGCGACCTGAAAGATTCCGGGGCCTTCATTCCCGGTTTCCGTCCCGGCCGCCGCACTGCCGACTATCTGGAAAAGGTCATGACCCGCATCACCTATGTCGGTGCCGCGTTCCTGGCGCTGGTCGCCATCTCGCCCACGCTGATCGCGGGGCTGGCCCAAATCGATTACAATATCGCTAGTTTCTACGGCGGAACTTCGTTGCTCATCGCCGTGAGCGTCGTCTTCGATCTGGTACAAAAAATCGACAGCCATTTGGTTATGCGAAACTATCGCGGCTTGTTGGAGAAATCGTAACGGCGACGAATGACTCACGCTCGGGAGCCGAGCGTGTTGCTTCGCCCACACGGGAGGCCCACGCATGCGGATAGTTTTTCTGGGGCCTCCCGGCGCTGGCAAGGGTACCCAGGCCAATCGACTGATGGCCGACCTAGGCGTGCCTCACCTGTCGACCGGGGAGTTGCTGCGCGAGGCCGTTCGTCTGCACAAGCCCCTCGGGCTGCAAGCCAAGGCCTTTCTCGATGCGGGCCGTCTCGTGCCCGACTCCGTCGTTTTGGAATTGGCCGAGCAACGCCTCCGCCAAGACGATTGTCGGCGGGGATGGCTGCTCGATGGCTTCCCACGGACCGTGGCCCAGGCCGAAGGGTTCGATCAAATGCTGCAAGCCGCAGGCGGCCGGCTCGACATGGTCATCGACGTCGAAGTCGACCGCGAGACGCTCGAAGCTCGCTTGCTGTCTCGGGGGCGTTCCGACGACTCGCCCGAGCTGATTCGCAAGCGACTGCACGAGTATTACGAACTTACCCGACCGCTGACAGATTATTATCGGCAGCGCGGCTTGCTGCGTGCCGTGTCCGGAATCGGCACGCTCGATGAAGTGCTCACGCGCATTCGGAACGTATTGTCGGCCGATGTGCAATTGTCGGATCGGGCGGGGAGATAGCGCCGCGTGTTGCACCTGCGAAGCCCTCGCGAAATCGCGCTGCTGCGGAAGGCGGGTTTGCTGAACTGGCAAGCCCACCAACAGGCTGCCGCAGCGGTCCGTCCCGGAGCCACCACCGGCCAGATCGATGCCGCCGTCGATCGGTTTTTCACTCAGCACGGGGCCATTCCGCTGTTTAAGGGCGTGCCGGGCAAGGTTCCCTTTCCAGCAGCCTGCTGCATTTCGGTGAATGAGGAAGTCGTGCATGGAATTCCCGGCGATCGGATTCTGCTGTCGGGTGATATTGTCAGCGTCGATACCGGCAATCGGCTCGACGGCTGGTGCGGCGACTCGGCCATTACGCACCCCGTCGGCCAGGTCGATCCGGAAGTCCTGAGGCTGCTCGATATCACGCGGGGCGTGCTGTGGTTGGCCATCGAAAAAATGGCCGTCAAGTCGCTGTGGAGCGAGGTGGCGTCGGAAATGGAAGCCTATGTCCAAGATGCTGGCTTCACCGTGGTCGAAGACTTCGTGGGCCATGGCATCGGTCGCGAAATGCACGAACCTCCCCAAGTCCCCAATTTCGCCAATGCCAAATTTCGACGCACTAGCGACTTCCGCCTCGAACCGGGCTTGGTCATCGCGGTCGAGCCAATGGTCAACATGGGCACCAAGAAATGCCGTTCGCTACCCGACCACTGGACCCAGGTGACCGCCGACGGCCGTCCCAGCGCGCATTTTGAACACACGATCGCGATCACCGCCGACGGGCCACTGGTGCTTACCGCAGGTCCCCAGGGAGAACTGTGACCGCGTGCCGCGGGCATAGCACCTGGCGCAAGGCCCTGCACACTGGGTCAACCAAGACTGGGCCAACCGAGACTGGGACAACCCAGATTGGGCCATCCCTCACCGGGGTGGGCAAAATTCCCAGCGTTACACTCCTTGCCAGGGCAAACCGCGTTCCCTTATATTGAGTCGCTTCGCAGCACGCCGAGAGAGTCCCCCCGAAGGGTCGAGGATCATGAAGGTTAGGGCCAGCGTCCGCCGGGTTTGTGACCACTGTAAGATTGTCCGCCGCAGGGGGACGGTCTACGTGGTTTGTACCAATCCCCGGCACAAGCAGCGCCAAGGGTAACCCCGTGCGCGGCTGCCGCGTCGGGGCGGTTGCTGGTGAAGTACACATTCCGCCAGTGTGCGCCGCGACCGGTGAACAAATCCAAATGGTTCAACAACGACCTCGCGGCGGCAGGCTCTGGAACAATTTGGGAGGAAGGTTTCACGGCGTTGTGTGTAGCGAATTGGCCCGTGGAACCAGTAGCCAGTCGCTAGCCATGTTCCCCGGACTGCCTGGCCGTGCCGTTTGCGGAATCGCGTCGCGTTGAGAAACGAAATCGGTGCGCCGGTTGTTGTCGGAACAGTCAGGTGTTGTCGGAACAGGTTGTGCGTTGTCGGAACAATTGATTTTTCGTCGCGGCCTTGCCGCGGTCATTGCCAGGAGTGGGTAGCCACATGCCGCGTTTGTTGGGCGTCGACATTCCAAACGACAAGGCGACGGTCATCTCGTTGCAATATCTGTACGGAGTCGGACCTCGCGTGGCACGCGAGTTGTGCCACAAGGCAGGTGTCAGCCCCGAGGCCCATGCTCGCGAGTTGCACGAAGACGAACTGGCGCGCATTGCCGCCTTGCTCGACAAGGACTACACGGTCGAGGGGCCCTTGCGCCGCCAGCGTGCTCAAGACATTTCGCGGCTCAAGGACATCGCCTGTTATCGCGGAATACGGCATCGTCGAGGATTGCCGGTGCGCGGCCAGCGTACCCGAACCAACGCCCGCACACGCAAGGGACCAAAGAAAACCGTCGCCGGGAAGAAGGGTGTTAAGGACCTGCGGTAACCTGGTCATGCTGGATGACGGCCCCAACTCGCGGTGCGTTCACGCAGTTTCGGGTTGGCCTGAAGTTTTTGTAGGTCGGGCTTTGGCTTGGCGTGACCTACTCTGGGTGCCACGGGCTGTGCCAGTGCTCCGAGGCATCTTGGTGAATTCATGAATCAAGGGCGATTGCGGTCAGACGCAGCACACGCGACACATTCGGCTTCGCGGCAGTAGGCTCATGAATAATTCGGGCCGCATTGCTCGGAACGAGCCGACCTTGGAAAAACTTTATCGGACAGTGCGGAGCAGCCGCGCGGCCTGCACCTAAACTTCGAAACTACGGGTAGCCCAGAATCTGGAGAGCGGACGGTGGGGAAAGCCAAGAAGCGTAAGCAACGTCGCAACGTGTCGGTGGGCATCGCCTATATCAAGGCGTCGTTCAACAACACGACCGTTACGATCACCGACTCCAAGGGCGACACCCTGTGCTGGGCCAGCGCCGGCACCAGCGGGTTCAAGGGGAGTCGCAAGAGCACGCCGTTTGCCGGACAGATGGCCGCGCAGCAGGCGGCGGAAAAAGCTGCCAAGTTTGGCGTCAAGGAATTGGATGTTCGAGTCAAGGGCCCCGGCAGTGGGCGCGAGAGCGCCATTACAGCGCTCGAGGCCGCCGGCATGACCATCAAGTCGATCGAGGATATCACCCCGCTACCCCACAACGGGTGCCGGCCGCCAAAGAAACGCCGCGTCTAGCCCGCCGCAGCGACCGCCGGCCGGAAGCGCGTCCAAGGTTGGCAGCGCGGAACTGGCAGCGCGGAACTGGCAGCGCGGAACTGGAAATGCGGGGAGCGCGAGTGTTGGGCCGGCGATTCATCTGCTTTCAGAACACGCACTTACCGATTGCACCTCACTTACGGATTGCACCTAGCGAATTGATTGCCGCCCTGTCACCAACGTGATGGGCGGAAGTGCCTCGCGCCGCGGGCGCGAGGATGGCTATTCTTAACACAGCAAACGACGGCGATAGTCGATGGCACGACATACTGGTCCGGTTTGCCGGCTCTGCCGGCGCGAAGGCGTCAAGCTCTTTCTCAAGGGCACGCGGTGCGACACGCAGAAATGCGCCATCGAGCGCCGCAACCAGCCGCCGGGAATGCACTCGGCACGTCGGGGCAAGCAGACCGACTACGGGCTGCACCTGCGCGAAAAGCAAAAGGTGAAGCACTATTACGGCGTGCTCGAACGGCAGTTCCGCACGTACTTTGCCCAGGCGGCACGCAGCAAAGGCAATACCGGCGAAGCCCTGGTGCAGTTGCTTGAACGGCGCCTCGACAACGTCATCCACCGCCTGGGGTTCGGCCAAAGTCGAGCCCAGGCCCGGCAGTTGGTGGCCCACGGTCACATCACGGTCAACGGCCGCTACTGCAATGTCCCCAGCTTTCTGGTTCGGCCGGGCGACGTGGTGCGGGTCAAGAATCGCCGCGAGAGCCTGCAATTGGTTCAAGCCAATTTGGCGGAAAACAATCGCCAGGTGCCCGACTTTTTGAGCCTGGCCGAAGGTGCCCTGCCCGAGGGCCGCGTCAATCGCCTGCCCGACACGGCGGATATTTCCATTCCGGTCGAGATGCAACTGATCGTCGAGTTGTGTTCCAAGTAGCAGTCCGGCCCGCCACCCCAAACCCCAACACTCGATCCCAGCGCAGTTGGTCGTCGCGGCCGTTCGCGACCGCGACCGCCGTTACCGGCTACCTGGCCACTGTGCAATATGGAGGCTGATCATGCGTATTCGCTGGCGTGGATTCGAACTTCCCAGCGTTGTCAATTGCGAGCGTTCCTCGCTTTGCTCGACCTATGGCAAGTTCATGGCCGAGCCTTTTGAACGCGGTTTCGGCACGACCATTGGCAATGCCCTGCGGCGCATTCTGCTGTCGAGCCTGGAAGGCAGTAGCGTCACCCAGGTGCGCATCCACGGTGCGCAGCATGAATTCACCACACTGCCTGGCGTCGTCGAGGACGTCACCGACCTGATTCTCAACATCAAGAGCCTGGTGGTGAAGAACCACAGCGACTCGACGCGCGTGCTACGCCTGGAAAAGAATCACAAGGGCGTCGTCACGGCCGGCGACGTGCAGACCGACGAGGCAGTCGAGGTGCTCAACAAGGACCAGGTCATCGCCACGCTGACGGCCGACGTGCCGTTCGTGGTGGAAATGGTCGTGGAAAACGGGCGTGGCTTCGTACGGGCCTCGGAGCACAGCCCCATTATTCAAGATATCGGCATCATTCCGGTCGATGCCGTGTTCAGCCCGGTCATCCGGGTGCG
>CAYSXM010000065.1:0-11133 GCA_964434905.1 uncultured Pirellulales bacterium
CGATCCCCAGGTTGTCGTGCTGCCCGCCATCGCTCACAAACAGGTAGCCGCGTTTTTCGGGAAGTCTCCAGCGCCATTCGGCCCACAGCGCAATCGGCCCCCGGCGACACTTTCCGGCAAACCAGCGCAGCAGGCCGAAATCGCCTCGCCGCCGTGCCGGGTTGCGCATCCACTGCCCCAGCCGGCTGTTGCTCAACAACAGCAGCAACCGCAACAAGGGGTTCGACACCGCCGAGGGAGTGACCGCGGCCCCGGATATGGCCATCGCGTCGGCCAGATCAAAATCGTGCGGCAAGTAATCGCCCGTTTCGGCAAACGCGCCCAACGACCGGCAGCCGCAATACCTCTGCGAAAAGACGAAGTTGGCGGTAGGCTCCGCATCTTGCTCGCGCTTGCCCGTCAGGTACACACAGCAGTTGATCAGGTGATACGGTCCGCCCAGCGCCGTCGTGTCGAGCTCGTCGAGCGGCACCTGGCGCGAGCGGTCGGGCTGCTCGGCCACCCACATCGAGCGCAATTGCTCGCGATAGAACGGATGCAGCGAGACCTTGTTCAGCCGCACGCAAAAGCCCAGTAGCACGAACAGGCCCGATGCGGATAGGAACATCCAGGCCCGTTGTTGCTGGTCTTGCCAGGTCACCTTGTAGGCAAAAACCCGGCCCTGCGGCGCGATCAATTCGGCGCCGTAATAGGCTCTCAACAATCGCCAGTTGGCCTGGTGCACCTCGTGGCTGTAGGCGTCCCAGGCCCGCACTTCGTGTTGATAATTGCTGTGCAATGGCGGACGCTGGAACGCTCGCTTTGCAGACCATTTGACAAACTGCTTCAAATCGGGCCGCGATGCAAAGCCCGAGACCTGTGCGATCGACCACGACGCGTTGTGGTTTGCCAAAAACTCGCGGCGATCTTTCAGAAGCCCTTGTAAGCAGGCTCTTGTTGCCTCGGGTTCCTCGCTGCCTAGGGCCCGCGGACCAGCGGCCAAGAGACTTGCATCGCGATACGCGGCGGCCAGCTCCGGCGTGGGCGTAAACGTATCGGTTGCCGTCTGCTTGTCAGACTGCTTGTCAGACCGTGTCAAAGACGTTGCTGGCTCAGACGGTGTCGAACCCGGCGTCGTAGTTATCTTGAGCGTCTCTGAAAGCACCTCGCTCGTGACCACCGTCGCGGTCCCGTTCGCGGCTTGTCCTTGGTCCGAGTCGCCCATCAAGTCGGCAAATCGCTGGTAGAACTCCGGATCGTCCAACTGCCGCTGAACGATCGCGGTCGCTTTGGCCTGCAGGTGATCTAGTTCCTGGCGACACCCGCTATAGGTCATCAACTCGCTCGTCGACAGACTGCCGCGCCCGGCCAGATGCGACGGCAACCGCAAACCATATTGGACCAATCGCCAACCGGCATGATGTTCCGCTAACCGCGATTGTTCGAGTTGTGTCAGTTCCGTCTCTCGGAGAAATCCAGATAGTTCTTGGCGATCGTCAGGGGCCTGAATCAGGGCGAACGAATTGCCGCCGGTATGGTGCTCGCCTTTAACGCTGGCCGCAGCCGGGCGAACCTCGCCCTCTACGCGGCGCCAAAACCGTTTGGCATCGGCAATGTGCATGAAGCACAGTTCATCGCGATCGAGCCGCCACGACTCGTAGTGCGAAATGTTTTCCCGAGCGACGACCATCAGCACGGCCAAGGGCACGCAATACACCAGCGCCCGGCTGGCGATCGCGAAAATCCACCCTTCGTACTGTTTCTTGGGGTTGGTGCCGCTGCGCAACAGGTCGCGCGGTCGCAGATAGGGGATCAGCGCCACGCCCAGCAACACGAACAACAGCGTGCGGACTTCGTCCTTGCGGCCATTGAGCGACTCGGCCAGCGCGTCGAGATGCAGCCACGACATGAATATGCTGCCAAATTGCAGGTCGCCCGTCGAAACCAGTACATCGAGCGCCACCAGTACCGATGCCAGCACCAGCACGAACATCGCCTGCGCCGTTTGTTGCGCCGTCAGCCACTTGGGCAGCCGGTCAGAGCGTCTGCCATCCAAGCCCGCCAACGGCCGGGCGACCCAGCGTACGCCGCGGGCCAATGCGTGCAGCCGTTGGCGAAGAAAACCACGAGGTTGGGGCGCGCCTGTCGCATCGGGTTTCGTTTGCCGCGCCCGCTCGTGACGCAAATAGCCCGCGCTCGCCGAATGCACTGCGTGCGCCAGCCACGAGCACAGCCGCACCAGCGCCCAGGCCGTGAACAACAAGGTGGGCAGAAAAAAAGCCCTGGCCAGATCGCCTTCGAACCCCAGGCCGTCGAGCACCAGCGTCACCGGGCGCAGATCGACCCAGTGCACCAGCCAGGCCACGAACGAGGCCACGGCCACCAGGCCGGTGAGCACCAGCAGGTGCGACAGCAGCACGCCCCACGCCTGATGATTGAGAAACGCCCCAGGTGCGCGCAGGTACAAGCCGCGCTGCAGTAGTTGCCGCACCAGTTGCGGCTGTTTGCCTTGCCCGTTGAACCAGAACTCGAGCGGCTGCTTCCGCGGGGCGCAGGCAGGTTCAAGGGCGGCAGCCTGTGCGTTGGCGGGTTGAGAGTGCGACGCCCGGCGCGCGGTCTCGATTTCCTCGATAACTTTGTCGGCATTTTGCGGATTGCCAACGGTGAGCGCTGGCTGCCAATCGATCGGCACTGCGGCCAGTTTGCCGTTTTTCTGCCGGCGCCGCACCAACGACGAGAACAGCGTGCCGACGTAGCCTCCGCCCGACACGGTCGATAGATAGTCGACCTGCCGCAGCACGCCGTGCCGGTAAAACGCTTGCAACAACCCCAGGTTGAAGCTGGCCGACCGCACGCCTCCGCCCGACAGCGCCAGACCCACCTGGTTCCGGCTGGCTTCGTCCCGTGCGGCCCTAGCTTCTTCGGGTGTACGACTTTGCTCGAATCGCTCGTGGAAGGTTACGTCTCGGCGCTGGACGATCGCGTCGAGCTCTGCCTCGCGAACGGCTGCCCAGTTCGACGTCGCGGTATCGGTCGTCGCGCCGTCGGACTTCGCGCCGTCGGACTTCGCGCCGTCAGCCGGCGCGTGTTGGACTTCGAATACTTGATCTGCCCCCATGGCACTACGGCTCCTCGATCGGTTGCAATCGGTGTCGAAGGTCGCGCACCGACTGCTCGGGCTCCTTGTAACTGGCAGGTCGGATCGCGGCACCGGCCTGGTAAGTGGGATGAACCTACAACTGGTGGCGGCCAGTTGCAAATCGATTTTTCTTGAAGCGCCGCCTATGCCCCACCAGGGGGTTTGGGCGCGCCGAGAGAGCCGGCTTCACTACTCAGGGGCCAGGGGGCACTACGACCGCCAGTAGGCCAGTCGAGAGGCCGCCACGCAGGCCAGCACCGGCCACAGGGCATCGCTCCAATGTGGCAGCGGGTCGGGCGCACCCTGCGCGGGAACCTGGCCATTGGCGACCGCAACGAACAACGCCACGACCAGCCAGCCGTGAACCGAAATGCGCCCCCAAACCGGTTGCCAGCGCGCTAGCCAGGTGGCCAGCGCAATGCAGCCGGCCACCGGCAAGGCCACGCGCCACACGCCGGTCGGCCCCCAGCACGTGCCCACCAGCGCCAAGCTGCTGCCGGCGCCTGCCAAGGCATCGCGCCAGATCGAAGCCGGCGGCCGAGCGCGCGCCAGCAGCCAACCCACGGCCAGGCCGACCACGGTTCCAGTCAACCCCTGGGCCAGCACCTGGCCGCGCGTGGCAACACCATGGTACTCGACGTGCCAGCCCGCCCGGGGCCACACGGCCAATACGGGAAATAGCAGCATGGCGCACCAAGCCGTGACCAGGGCCGCGGCCCCAAGTCGCCAGGGGAGCGGGCGCGCGTCCCACCGCACCAGCGCCGCCGTGAGGTACCAGCCGGCCAGGCTCATGATCGACGCCGCCACCAGTGTGGCCTGCATCCGGCTGCGCAACAAATACTCGAGCAGGGCTTCACCGCGGAGCGTTTCGCCGCCCGGCATTTCGCCCGACTGTCGCGATACAGCCCACACCAAGGCGCCGCCGAGCGCCAGAAACACCAGCCCGAACAGCGCTTCGACCAACGGATAGCGCGCGGCAATGTGCTGGCCGCAGTGCCGACAGCGCCCGCGCAGCGCCAGCCAACCCAGCACCGGCACGTTGTCGTGCCAGCGAATGGGCGTTTGGCAGCACACGCAGCGCGAGCCGGGCCGCGTGAGGCTCATGCCCAGCGGCCAGCGATACGCCACCACGTTGGCGAAGCTGCCCACACTGGCGCCACAGGCGAAAACATATAGGGCCAGGAAGACGTCGATCGCTGGGGACGTCACGGAAGGCCTCGCCCGGGTGATGCGCGGGGGGCAGCCGACAAGTTGTCGCGCTGCGCCACGTCGCACTGGTGACCGGGACGATTGTAGCGCGCGGCGCGCGGGCACCACTAGCCGTCCGCCGGAAAATGCTCGCTGGTGAGCCGCGCGCCAGTTCCGCAAATCAGCAGTTCCGCAAATCAGCAGGTCAGCAAATCAGCAGGTCAACTGGGTGCGCGGCGCCGACGCCATCCGCACGCCCCGATGGCCGCCAGTGCCATGGTGGCCAGTGCCAGCGCTCCGGGTTCCGGCACCACGGTAAAGTTGTAGGTCAGGTATCCATCGAGCCTCCACCGCAGATCGCCGGTGGTCACGCGAAATGCACCGCCCCCGGTGGTCGAACTGTGACCGCCGGTGCTAGTCAGCGCGTCGATGGTAAATAGCACGTCGCCGCTTCCGATGTACGGCGCCAAGCCTGAAGTGATCGTCGTCGAGCGCGTGTCGGCAGACCACAGGGGTGGCAGCAAGCCAGAGACCGACAACGAATCGGTCCCCACGAAATCGACCGGCAAGCCTTCGGTGTCGCCGGTCACCGGTCCGGTTTTCGATTCGACCGGTTCCGGCCGCACGATCAGCGCGCTGGGGCCGGCCACTTTCACCTCGACGCCGATGCCGACGGTGGCCATGCCCCCCGCCGAGTCTTCGTTGTCAAAGGTATCGCTGCCGCCCGACGCTTCGGCGTCGCCGCGCAGAACGACACTGGTCAACAGCCACGTGCCACCATGATCGTCGAACTGTGGCAGGTCGAACGTGTCAGAGAAGGGGGTCGGGTGCCCACCGCCGAAGTTGGTGTAATGCACGGTGTGGGTCAGCGCACCGGCCGTGGCAGATTGCGCAGCCAGTGCCAGCAGCGCGGCCAGCGCCGACCGACCCACGTGGCCGAAATAGCGAGCCCCCACCGCGCGAACCATTGGGAATTGCTCCCACCGATTGAAGCGGTTCATGAGCGTGTCTCCGAAGTGAGCCATGCACCGCGATCGACGGAAAATGGGCCGCCTCTGCGGTGGCCGGCAGACTACGCATGAGTCGCCGGATCGTCATGGCGCCTGCCAGCGTAGCTGCGCGACAGACGATTCACCAGGAGAATTTGCGAAGTCGGAAACCAACAACGTAACCCATGCCCCCCGCCAAGCCCACGGTCGCGCGAACAGGGGGGATTCAATCCAAGTGGGCAAACGCCGGACCGGTTCGTCGTCCAGTATGTCGACCTGGGGTTATCGCCCCTTGAACTCGGCCGTGCGTTTGGTCAGAAACGCGGTTACCCCTTCGGGAAAATCTTCCGACTCGATCAGCTCTTGTTGCAGATCGGCTTCGAGCAAGAGTGCCTCTTGGAAGGTACTACCGTCGAGCCCCGCGCGGATGGCGCGCTTCGAGCGGGCCAACGCCATGGGGGCCTTGGCGGCCAGAGCCTCGGCAAATGCCTGCACGCGGGGCTCGAATTCGCCAACCGGATAAACGTAGTTCACCAGTCCCCAGGCCAACGCTTGGGCCGCCGGAACGCGCAGCCCGGTCATGGCCATTTCCATCGCCCGGGCAACGCCGACCAATCGCGGCAGCGAGAAGGTGCCGCCGCCGTCTGGCATCAGCGCGATGTTGACAAAGTTCTGCGCGAAAAACGCCTGCTCGCTGACCAATCGTAGATCGGCGGCCAGCGCGATATCGCAGCCAATGCCCGCCGCGGGTCCGTCGACCGCGGCAATCACCGGCAACGGCGATTGGGTCATGGCCAGCACCGCGCGGTGATAGTGCTTGGCCAACAGTTCCTTCACGTTCACCGTGGTGCCCATGTTCTCGCCCATGGCCTTGAGGTCGGCACCTGCGCAAAACGAGCCGCCGCTGCCCGTCAGCACAATCACACGGGCGCCTTGGCCGGGCGCGGCGGTAACTTCTTCCGTGATCCTGTCGGCCGATGTCATGGCAATGGCATTGCGAACCTCGGGCCGATTGAGGCGAATCCATTTCACCTTGCCGCGCAATTCTGAAAGCACGAGCGGGGCATCGACGGCCGACGACATGGCATGAACTCCCAATGGAAAACCGAGGGCAACCCAGGGCGCAGTTGTTTTAGCTCAACGACAGACGGCCCCAACCAAGTTTACTGAAAACCCAATACCAAGTTTACTGAAAACCCAAAGCCCAGTTTACTGAAAACCCAAACCCCGACCTCCAGGGCGTTGACCGCCTTGCCCGGCGGCAGACAAAAACTGTTGGGCCAGCGAGATGATCATGCCCGTTACGCGGAGCGTGCCGCTGCCGGCTTCCATGGTACCGACCAAATGTCCATCCCGATGGACAAAATCGATCCTCATCGAATCGTCGAGTGGGCCGTCGGAACCCTGAATGAAGTTCATGCCCATCAACCCCAGTACGGCCGCCAATTGCTTGTCGGGCAACAGCCGCCCTGCCACGCTAACGACGGGACCCAGATGCATTCGCGCTTGAAGTCCGGCGGCGCTGGCCGGGGCAGCCGACAAGGCTTTTTTCAATTCGTCCTCGGCCTTGGGTCCGCCGGCCAGATACACCAGGTCGCCCGCCACGGCCACTAGCAAACGGCGTGACTTAAGCACGGTGTCTAGCAAGGTCGCCTCTGCCCCTTTGGCCAAGGTAAAAGAGTGGATTTTTATCCCCGCGTGTTCCAGTGCGTTCAACTTGGCCTGGGCCATCAGCGGATCGCCCGCGGCCTGCGCGCCAAGTTCCTGAAACCAGGCTTCCCAGTCGCTGGTCTGCGCCACCTGGGCGGCCATGACCACGGTCATGGGCGGACCTTTGCCAATGGCCTTCACTGCCAGGTGCACCCGACCTGTGGCCACGCTGGCTTGCATCAGGTCGAGCAGTTTCGCGGCCAGGCCGTCGACCGCGGTGCGGCGTTCGGCATTTTCACCAGGCACCGCGGCCAGTGCTTCGACCACGGCGCCGCGATAGGCGCCGAGCAACGAATTGAGTTCCTCGATTTGCGCCGGATCGACCTGAACGTTCACGTGCAGTGCCACGGAGTCGGTGTCGGCCAGCATGCCGGCCAGCTTCGTCTCCGCCACGATGAGGCCGGTCATCTTGGCCGCGAGCGAGGAATTGGCCGCCGGTTTGACGGAGAGTTCGCCCAGTAGCTTCACGGCCTCTTGATCGATTCGCCAGCCGATTTTCGTTTCCTCCGACTCGGCCAACAGGCTCTGCAATTGCGCCATCTCGTGCGCCGCAAGCTGCGAGCGGAAAGCGAACTGTTGAGCCCCTTCGCCGTCGGCTTGAGTGAATTCGCTGGGAAGCATGCCCGAGAGCTGCCCCAGAAGTTGCTCGCGATCGCCCGCCGGCAAATCGGCCGTGCGGTAGCGAATTGCCAGGTCGTATCCGGCCGCCACCTCCGACAACAGCGTCTGCGGGTCGGCCACGGCATCGAGATCTTCATTGCGCGTCGCGATCGCCACCCAGCCGTCGCGCGCTTTGGTCACCATGTTGCTAAAGCTCAGCGTGCCAACCCCAGCGGGCGCTGCCGCGGGGGGAGCCGTCTCAGAGGGTGCTGCCGCGGGGGGAGTCTTCGCGCTGGCCAGGTGCGCCAAGAACGCATCGGCGTCAGTCACCGGCACCAGGCCCACCAGCCGTAGCTCGGCTCCCGCTGCCACACCGACAGCGCCCCACGGGCGCGCCGGGTCGACACCTGGCAAGGCCTCGAGTTGGATCGTGCCCAATTGGCCAAGCTGCGACATCAACTTGCCGATTCGCTCGGCCAGTTTGCGGTCGGCTGTCAACTCGCCCAAGAACTTGGTCGCGTCGAGAAATCGCTGATAGCCCGGCGCCGCGATGACCAGCACTGGTGGCCGGTCCTGCGCCGCGGCCAGCGGGACCGCCAAAACCACCAAGACCGGCGCGACCCAGCGCAACCCAAAAGCAAATCGTGGGGCGTTCGTCACTATCGCAGTCTCCCTTGTTGTGGCGCCCCGCGTCGAGCGACGCATCGGACGCGAAACGATGGCCCATGGCAATTCGGGCAGCCAGGAAAACGCCCGGCAAATTCGGGCTTGAGACTAGCAGTTGCCGTGGCGCCACGCCAGACCCCAGAGGGGGCCGTCGAATTCTTCAACCGGCTGCTACGGCATCCGCCGCGTGGCCGCTGCCACGGGCAACGAATCCTCGTGGTAGGGTCCGTACAGATCGACCAGCCGGCGCAAGGCGGAAGCCGTGTTGCGGCGCACCTCGGCATCGTTCGAGGTCAGCCCCTCGGCCAGCCAGGGAATGTGTCGATGACTGTCGCGGCCACCGTGCACCACCGCCCAGGGCACGCCAGCGCGAACATCGAGTTGCGGGTGCCGGCGCAGATCATCTAGGGTGTCGATCGCCCCGCGCCGCCCGAATTCCACGAGCGCCGCCTGGCGCACTTCGCGCCGCGCGTCGTCGATGTCGAGCAGCAGTTCCGCACGCGACTTGGCTTCCACACCCGGCGCCAAGGTCGAACGGGTGGCAGGTGTCTCGGGCCACGGCTGGCTGTCGGTTTGAAACCAGATCGCCCCCGTGACCATCACGCCCAGCATCGCCATGACCAAAGCCACATTGGACAACTCTGGAAAGCGCGCGGCCAATTCTCGCGCCGCGGGGCCGGGTTGATCGGCCCCCACGCCGCTCGCCGGGCGATCGAGATGAGGCCAGACCGTGGGGTGCCGGGCGTCGACCCGCCAGGTGCTGGCGGTGCCGTCAGCCGGCGACGAGGTCCGGGCGAGCCGCTCGTCGGACGGTCGACGAGGGGCTGGCCCATCGGCAATCGAAGCCATGTGCTTACCGCTCCCTATCGGCGCGGCGGTCATCCGCTCCGATCGTGCGAACAGCGGTGAGGACCCTCGGCTCCGCCAAGACCACCCGCAGGGTACCTATGTTTCCTCGTTGGGTATCGCCCACGCGGTGGCTTCGCATGAAACAACTCAACTTAGGTAAGCCAGCGAGAGTTGTGTCGATAGCACGCGCCACGAAGGGGATATCAAATGCGCGCATTCTGGCGACCGACTTCGCGTACGTCGTCTGGCAAGCTGGGCAATCCGCCGCGAGTTTGTCGGATATTCCTCATATTCGGCCCCGCCGCCGACCGATCGACACAAGAACCAGGTGCGCCCTGGTCGTGCCGAGCCGGGCACTTCGCGGCGCACTAATACGCTGGACCGGAGCCGGGCGTTGGCCTTTTGGGGGAATGTCATGCTGGCAGATCACAAGCGGTTCCAACGAGCACTGGCACTCTTGTCCTGGGTCTGCCTGTTGCCCTGGATGGTGGGATGCTGTTGCCCAGGCAAGGGGTTCATTCTGCACGGCGACTGGTCGCTCGAACTGAACCGCGTGAATCACATCGTGGGCCACCAAGTGGAATACGAGGCGGGTTGCGGCGATTCGTGCGCCGCCGATTCCGGCGAGGGTGGCTGTTGGAACGGGGCCGACGACTACGGTCCGTCCGAGGCGTATCATCACCCCCAATTCCATCCGGTACCCACGCAACCGGTCTATGGCCCTACGCCTGCCCGCCGCCCAACCGAGGCCATGGAACACGAACCGATTCCCGTGCCCGAGGCACAGTCGATGGATTCTCCGCAGGCCGATCGGCGCTATCGCGCACCGGCGGGCCGCGCCGCAAGTACCCCTGGCGCGCGATCGCGCACGATGGGCCGCCCTGCCAGCTACTCGCCGTCGAATTCGCGGGGCCCTGGGCCGCGCGTGGCGCGCGCCATGCCGCCGAGCGTGCCGCGGCGACGGCCGGCGCCAGGCCGACGCTTGGCTTTCTTCAATTCCGCCCCCGAAGCACCTGGGGCGCCAAGCGACGACGAACTTCTGTCTGCTGGCGACGACGGCTGGCACAGCGCGGCGTCTGGTTCGCCAATGCCCCGCTGAATTCTGTAGGTCATGCCGGGGCCTGTTTCACCGGCAACTGGAATTTCAGTTTTGTAGTTCTTATGTCAGGCCTTGGCCTGACTGGAACTACCGATGTTGCTGGCGAGCAACTTGCCTCTGGTCTTCGGACTAGTCTTGTGGCCTGACTGGAACTACGACCGCGCCATCCGAACCCCCCGCACAGTGCGCGCTCGCCGTGTGCCTTGGTTCCTTGCGTCATCGCGTCTTGGGGTCTTGGCATCGCATTCCTCATCTGGCCGCTTTGGCCAATCTCCAAGGAAGTGAACGGAAGGGCGCCAAGTAGGCCCAGGACTGGCATCGCCTTCCGGCCACAATCTGCACAGCCGACCGACGTTTCGACCAATTCGACCATTGCGTCTATTTCGACAGTGTGGTAAGATTCTCTTGTCCGATGACAGAAGGAGAGAGGATATGGCCACGCTGCTTCCTGGGAACTTTGAAACGGTCGAACCGAGCGAGGCCGACGCCCTGCTCGCGCGCGAGTCCAGCCGCCTCCTCGCGACGCACCCGATCGGCAAGAAGTCCAGCGTTCGTATCCAGCTTCTTGACGACGACGAGACGGAGGAACTCTCCGTGCCGACGTCGGCGCTGCGCCTGTTTTTGCACCTGCTCACCGAGATGTCGCAGGGCAATGCCGTCACCCTCATTCCGACTCATGCGGAACTAACCACTCAACAGGCGGCGGACCTGCTCAATGTCTCGCGGCCTTACATGGTCAAGCTGCTGGACGAAGGAAAACTCCCGTGCCGGACCGTCGGCAAGTATCGCCGTGTGCGCTTTGATGACCTGATGGCCTACAAACGCAAGGACGACGACGCTAGGGCCAAGGTGCTCGACCAGTTGACCGCCGAGGCCCAGGAACTCGGGATGGGCTACTGATGGAGCATCCGGCC
>CAYSXM010000066.1:0-11115 GCA_964434905.1 uncultured Pirellulales bacterium
CCAAGGGCCCGTGCCTCTGGGGCAAGAACTGGCGGCGCTCGAGTTCGATGCCATCAAGCGCCGGGCGCTGGGCGGAGCGGTGGCGCGGGTGGTCGATCCCGACCGCGGCGCGCCCTACTATCTGGCGCGGCTACGACGGTTCTCTGGCGAGTTTCGCGCGGCGGCAGATGCGCTGTCGGCCGACAAGCTGATTCAAGCCTATTGGCCCAGCTTGCCGCCCGGCCTGCTGGTGGAAGAAATCCGCGGCTGGTGGGACGAGCAGCGCAGCCCTTGGAGCCGCGGCGTGCATGGCTTCTATCGCCGCGTGGGGCAAACCGTGTGGAATCCGGTGCAATCGGCCTGGCGCGCCTGGCAGGGAACTCCCGCACCCGACGATGTGGCCTTCCACCTGCAAGAACAACTGGTGGTGGTGCGGGCCGTGGAAGATCTGTTGGTCGAGTTGGCGCGACTGGCGCAACTGGGCAACGAAACACTGCGCCCCCGGTTGGAACGCTTGCTGGCCGGCGCCGCACGAGCCGAGGTGCTCGCCCGCGTCGAAGCCAGCCATGACCAGTTGCCCTCGCTCGACGAAGACTATCGCCGGTACGTGCGCCAGGAACTGACCGCCTGGAGCCAAGCCAACCCACGCGCGGTCGGCTGGCTGCGATCGCTCGACCAGATGTCGGCGGTGGCCCGGCCGGCGATCAGCGTATCGCTGGCGATTTCCGGATGGGTGTTTGCCGGCAGCCTGGTTCACGAAGCAGCGGTGCAGGCCGCCGCACACACGGCCGGGCAACTGGCCACCGAGGCCGCCATCACCGGAGGCGTGGCCGGCAGCGGTGAAATGCTGGTGGGGAGCACGGGCGAAGGCTTGCGCCGGGCCGCGGCGCAAATGTTTCGCCGGCTGCAAGACGAATACGCGCGGTCGCGCGCCCGGTGGCTGGCCGGTTGGTTGGAGCGGGAACTCTTGGGGGGCCTGCTGACCGACTTGCGGCGCGGAGCCGAACTGCCCGAGTGCGAAGCATTTCGTACGGCCGTGGCCGCCGTGGCAGCCCTGGCGGCGCGGCCACGCACGGCCGACCAGTAAACGCGCCTGGGCCATGATTACCAACGTGCGGTAAGCCATCGTTGGCAACCGCGATCGCGGCGCTATACAACGATTCGTTACGCAATGACGCTTCGCAGGGCACGCGCCTGGCGCAGTGTCCGAATCCTCGTGAGCCATCGCACTGGCAAAGCCAGTGGCACCAAGGCGGTCGACAACCAGTCAACTTTCTTTCTAAACCCGGATAATTCAGGAACTTCGTCGCGAGGAATCGAAGGTGTTGTGGCTGCAAGGAAAACTGCGATCGGCCCGCGCAGCGTATTGATGAATACGTGAGTCAGGGGCGATTGCGGTTTGACGCAACAGACGCGACAGGTTCGACTCCGCAGCAGAAGGCTCATGAATAATTCGGGCTAAGAAGCAGGACGGGCAGATCCCCATGCAACGCCCCACCAGCGTCACCGTGTTCGGCATCTTGAACATTCTCTTCTCGCTACTGCGCGCGTTTGGCTCGCTGAGCCTGGGCTTGATGCTGCTGGCTCTCAGCCAAAACCCTAACGCGGCCATGAACCCGTTCTGGCCTCAGAACTCGTTGATTTGGAACACCTGGCAATACGTTGTCCTGGCCTGGAGCGCGCTCGGTGCGGTGCTGCTATTGGTTTCCGGTATCGGGCTATTGCGCTTGGTCGCTGGCGGCCGGCGGCTGGCGGTCGGCGTTGCGCAGCTCGACATTTTGTTCGGCATCATCGGAATCGTCATTCAAGCCGCGACGACCTTTCCGAAGGTGGTTGAACAACTTTCAAACGCCGGACCCGCGGAGCAGGGAGCCATGGTGGGCGCTCTGGTGGCCACCATCTTCGGCCCTCTGTTCGGCTTGATCTATCCGCTGCTCATATGGTTCTACATGACACGGCCCCACGTCTTGGCGGCCTTCGCGGGCAATTGGCAGCCGGGGACAGGAGTGCAACCGGCGCCGAGCAATATGGCGATCACGAACCTGGCACCGCCCAGCGACAATCCGTTTGCCTCGCCCGTGGCGCAGGCCGCGCCCGACTGGGCTGCGCCCGCGGCGCCGGAAGGCGTCGTCGGAGCGGCCGTGGCGGCGATTATTCCAGCACATAACGGCGCCGCGCTGTGGGCCTATTACTTGGGGTTGTTTTCGCTGTTTCCCTTGCTGGGAGCCGTGCTGGGCCCGGTCGCCGTGTGGTTTGGCCTGCGCGGTCTGGCCAATGTGCGCCGCGACCCGAAAGTGCGGGGGGGCATCCACGCCTGGGTCGGGTTGATCTGCGGCGCGCTGTTCGGACTGTTCAACGCGTTGTTGTTGGTGATGGTGGTACTGGGCGTGATTGCCGCGCTGACCCAACCCTAGCATTCCAAGGACAGACCAAAGCGTTCCAGGAACAACCGACCGGCCACGCACGAGCAACCGCGCACCGCAACACGCAGACCGGACCAGCGATGACAACGCCTGTGCGATGGGGCATTTTGGGCACGGCCACGATCGCCCGCGAGGCGGTAATTCCCGCCCTGTGCGGCTTGCCCCGGGCGACGCCGATCGAGCTGGTGGCGATCGCCTCGCGCCGCCTGCACCAGGCACAAGCCGTGGCCCAGAACTGGAACATTCCGCGTGCCCATGGCTCGTACGACGCGCTCTTGGCCGATCCCGATATCGACGCCGTCTACATTCCGCTGCCCAACCATCTGCACGTTCCCTGGGCCTTGCGAGCGCTCGCGGCGGGCAAGCACGTGCTGTGCGAAAAGCCGTTGGCGCCGACAGTCGCCGAAGCCCAGAAACTGGCCGATGCCGCGGTGCGTTGTCCGCAATTGAAGGTGATGGAAGCGTTCATGTATCGCTTCCATCCGCAATGGCAATGGGCACGCCGCGCGGTGGCGGCCGGAGAAATCGGTGAACTGCGAACGGTCCACACCTGCTTCACCTTCTTCGACGATCATCCGGACAGCATCTTGCAGCATGCCGAGTGGGGGGGCGGCGCGCTGCTCGATATCGGTTGCTATGGCATTTCGGTGGCGCGCTTCCTGTTCGGCACCGAACCCCAGCGCGCCAGCGGCGTGTCCCAGATCGATCCGTGCTTCGGCGTCGACCGGCTGACGTCGGGCGTCTTGGAATTTGCCAATGGGGTAGCCACCTTCACGTGTGCAACCCAGGCAGCCCCGTTTCAGCGCGTGACCGCGGTCGGTACCCGCGGACACATCGAGATCGAGACCCCCTTCAATCCGCCGAGCGGCGGACCGAGCCGGGCGTGGATCGAGGTAGCCGGCGCGCGCGAGGGAAAACGGTTCGAACCCTGCGATCAATACGCCATCCAGGCCGAGCTGTTTTCGCAAGCAATTCTCGACGACTCGCCCGTGCCGATTCCGCTAGACGACGGTCTGGCCAACCTGCGGGTGATCGAGGCACTGATCCACAGTGCACACGGCCACGGCAGCACGGCGGTGCGTTCCTAGCCGGCCGGTTGAAGGATTCGATGGCACAAGTTGATGGGGAATGAAAAAGGCAGGTCTCGTCAGGCCAAGGCCTGACCTGCAACAGGGTCCGAATCCCCGTGAGCCGTCGCACGGATTGCGAGGGGGTCAGGAACCTGTTTTCGGCCGACGGAATCTGATTGAATGCAGTGCTTGTTGACCGAAAAAGGTTCCAGACCCCGACGTTGCAGACAGCACACCACGCACGGCACACCGAACGAGGCCCCGGTCTGCGAGTGAAGCTGCTGGAAAGTGCCGGCCGGGCCGTAACGGTTTGCGGAATAGGAGCCTGTGGTATGCTAGGGGCTGGTCGCTGCGATCCCGGCTGGTGGAGATGCGCGGCGACTTCGGCCGTGACTGTGTGGACAATGGATTCGCGCCCCATCGGCGGGGCAGACAGTCTGCACGGCTTCATTTCATGACAGCGAAAGGTGTGGCGATGGGTAAGGGTAACAACAGCCAGAAGAACGATAAGAAGAACAAGAAGCCCAAGAAGGACGCCAAGAAGCCGGCCGCCAAGCCGTCTGGCATGCGCTAGCGCCGGGTACCCCAAAGGTACTGGCTCGAAGTGGGAAGTAGGTACCGGCGTGCCTGGCCACGGTTCGGCCCGGCCTCGTTTTGAGCTTCGCCGCGAGGAATCGAAGGTGTTGTGGCTGCCCTGAAAGCGGTGATCGGGCGCCACCGGCTTTGCCAGTGCTCTGAAGCGTGTTGGTGCATACGTGAGTCAGGGGCGATGACTGTTTGACGCAGCAGGCGCGACACGTTCGGTTCCAAAGCGGAGCGTTCATCCAAGATGGGGCGCTAAGAGATCCCCCGGCAAGTAGGTCGAGCGCGGAAGGGTCGTTCGGCCATGAACCGCCAGCACACGGTGACGGACGGCCACGAATTGCTGCCCTATCTGCTCGAAGTGCTGGGCTTGAAGCGCGCGGCGGCCAAACGGCTGTTGCGGTTTGGCGCGGTGCTGGTCAATGGCGTAGCCGTGCGCCAATTCGACCAGGCGCTGGCGCCCGGCGATCGCGTTTTGGTTGGCGATTTGCGTTCGGCCGTGGCGGCCGACCATTTGCAGCGCGCGGCGATACTTCCGGTTTACGAAGACCCTGCGCTGATCGTGGTCGAAAAGCCGTCGGGCTTGCTCACCGTGGCCACGGAGCGTGAAACCCTCGACACGCTATTTGTACGCCTGAACCAATTTCTGCGCGATCGCAATCCCCACCAAACAGAGCGCGCGCTCGTGACGCATCGCCTGGACCAAGAAACGTCGGGTTTGGTGCTGTTCGCCAAGAGCGAGGCGGCCAGACGCACGTTGCAGGCGAACTGGTCCTCGGTGAAAAAGACCTATCTGGCCGTGGTGCGGGGCCGACCAGCGTGCGACTCTGGCACACTCAGCAGCTACCTGACCGAGGACCCCCGATCGCTGCGTGTCACGGCGAGCACCCGGCCCAGGCCCGGGGCGCGCCTGGCGACGACGCACTACCAGGTGCGGAAAGCCACCGGCAATTTGTCCCTGCTGGAAGTGCAGTTGGAAACGGGCCGGAAACATCAGATTCGCGTCCACCTGGCCAGCTTGGGTTGCCCCGTGGTGGGTGATCGACGCTATGGAACGCGCGCCGCGGCTGGCCAGCGCTTGGCACTGCACGCCAGTGGGTTAGAGTTCGCGCATCCGGTGACCGGTGCGCCCCTGTGCCTGACATCGCCACTGCCCAAGGCCCTGCGGGCGTTGGTTTCGTGCAATGGTGGCCGATAGCCGGCCCGGGCCGCTGGCTGCGGCGCGGAACGCCGTGACCAGGTCGGTATGGTTTGGCGCTCAGCGCCAAGTTGGGCCCCGGACGGAACTGGGCTCGACTCGGAACGGGGCTCAGCCGGGGGCATAGCTCAGCACGTAGTCTTCCCAGCGGAAACGGCGATCGGTGGCCGGTAGCCGCGCGAACAGTGTGTCGAGCAGATGCTCGAAACGCTGCGGAAGCACGCGATAGAAGTTGTGCTTCCCTGCCCGGCGACATTCGATCAGACCCGCCACGCGCAGCAGCGCCAGGTGGTGGCTAACCGCCGGTTGGCTTTGGCCCAAGCGATCGCACAACGCGCGGACATGCAGCTCGCCCTGTTGTGTGAGATAGGCCAGAATGCGCAGCCGTGTTTCGTCGGATAACAGTTTGAATACGGTTGCCAATTCGCGCACCGCCGAGGGCGAAATTTCCGCTTCCAACGAGGAATCGGGCGCCACGCTGTCGAGATCCAACACGGAATCGACCATGGTCATGCTACACACAGTGTGAGTTCGAAGGGAGAAGAGTGCCCGACCTGCCGCGACGCGTTGGAGGTCCTACGCCGGTGCCAGGCAGATGGTTCACCTGCCACGAACCACCACCGTGAATCTTAGGGCCGGTCGCGCCCCAGCGGAAGTGGTGGAACGCCCCCACGGCTGTCGGCCCACAGGCCAACCGGCCAGATCGGCGGGTTGGTCCAGCCGCCGCGGGGGCACCACAGCCAGGTCCAGGGAACCGGCCGGGTTCGGCCGCATCGGGGAAGCCAGCGCGACCAACTTCCGGCGCCTCAGGTCGACCGGCCAGATGCTACCGGCCGGTGCCGGCCCAGACTTGGGGAGTATGCTCGACCGGCAGAGTTTGTCGCGCACTCGGCCGAAACGCCCCGCGAACGAGCACCATCATAAAACAGAACAAGAACGTTCCGAGCACCAGACAGGTGACTAAAATGCCGGGAAAACTATCGCGAAACAGGATCAACGCCGGGGGATTGTCGCTCTTCGGAATTCGCCGGGCCACCAAACTAGGTTGGTCCTGGTCGCCCGCAGCCGCCGTTTTCCATTCCAGCCAGTGGGCCTGCGCCTGCGGATTGTCCAGTGTGGTCAGGGCCCAGCCCCGTGCCTCGGCCAGCCAATAGACCAAGCCGGCCATGGTCGCCAGATACAGTGCGAACCACAAACCGTTCGTCAAGTTGGGTTTAAACATCCACAACTGCATGGGAACCATCACGGTTGCAAAAGTTCGACCAGCGCCTGAGACATGGCAGACACGCCCGTCAGCAGGGTTGGTTCGGTGTCGGGATAGAATTGGGCCGAGTGCAGCGATGGCGGGTCTAGCCCACGATCGACATACGACGCCAGCCGGGGCCGATCGACTGCCCCCAGGCGGAACATGAAAATCGGAACCCCCGCCCGGCCATACTCGCTGAAATCCTCGCCCCCCATGGCCGGCTCGGAGAGGACCACGTTTTCCTCACCCACGGCTCGTCGCAGGCTGGGCAAGGCCCGTTCGACCAGTTGCTCATCGTTGAACATGGCCGGGGTGCCTTCGGAAAACGCCACTTCCGGCTCGGGTGCTCGAAACGACATGGCCACGGCGCGGGCCTTGCGCGTTACGGCCTGTTGCAGGTGGTCCCGGACTTTGTCGGTATAGCTGCGCAGCGTGAGTTGCAGGTGGCAGCGATCACCGATGATGTTGTGCTTCGAACCAGCGTGGATGGAGCCGACCGTGATGACGGCCGGGTCGGTAGGCGGCACCTCGCGCGCGACCACCGTTTGCAGATCGACGATCAGGTGGGCTGCCATGACCACCGGGTCGATCGTGGCATGCGGATAGGCGCCGTGCCCACCCCGACCAATGAGCACGACATCGACACTATCGACGTTCGCCAGCGTGTAACCGGCCCGGTACCCAATCTGCCCCGTTGGCAAGGTCGAGTCGCAATGCAAGGCCAACGCCAGCGCCGGTCGGGGAAAGCGCGTGAACAGTCCATCCTCGAGCATCGCCTTGGCACCGCCGCCCCGCTCTTCCGCCGGCTGGCACACAGCCATCAGCGTGCCGTGCCAGGTGTCGCGGTGCTCGGCTAAAAATCGAACTACGCCCACCAGACAGGTCATATGAATGTCGTGTCCGCAGGCATGCATCACGCCCACTTCGGCGCCCTGGTCGTCGCGAGCAGTGACGGTCGACTGATACACCAAACCGGTTTGCTCCACCACGGGCAGGGCGTCCATGTCGGCCCGCAGCATGACGCTGGGACCTTCGCCGTTGTGCAACAGGGCCACTACGCCGTGCCCACCCACGCCGGTAGTTACCTCGGCACCCACGGCGCGCAACTCTTGGGCCAGTCGCGCAGCGGTTTGTTCTTCCTGGCGAGATAGCTCGGGGTGCTGATGCAGATGCTGGTACAGGGCCACCAACTCGGGCAGATGGGCCGTGGCCCAGTCGCGGGGCTCGGCGGCCAAGAGCGGACCCGTCGAGCATTCCAGCAGTAGCGCCGCGAACACCACCGCGGCAGCAGCACGTCGGGCAGCGGACCGCACCCGACAGGCGATCAGACCGCCACGGGCCGGACCCCAGGCAGTAAATTCGCACTTGAACCAAGCCCCGCCGGCCAATTGGCCCGGGGGACTTGCCAATACTTCGGCCTGGCAATAAACTACCGGGCGTTTCATTCTCGGGGCCTTCATAATTGGCAGACTCGGGACTTTATCCTCGAGTCTGCCCTATTCTTTCACGGCCGGCCCCGTGCTGTTGCGCCGTGCCGTGTGCGGCTTGCCCCCGCGGTCCCATTCTGTTCGCCGCCGAGCGATTCAGCAACTTTATTTGGGGAGCAAATACCCCAAATTCTTCGACGCGACGGGTGGATAATTCCGATTGCCCACCCTTGGGGGCCAACACCACGAGGGACCATGCGGCCAGGACACACCACCGACAGGGGGTGTGGGCACGCCGCAACACGCCACGCGTGCACGTTTCGTCCAGGTTCCCGCCAAACGTTGCCGCCAGGAGTTACTCTAGCCGACGCGGTGCGGAAGAGCCCTTGCCGAGCAGTTGGCACAAGTGGGGTCGCAGGCCCGCGATTGCCCGCGCGCGATGGCTCAGAGCGCGTTTAACTGCCGCGCCCAACTCGGCAAAGGTCTGGTGATACTCGACGATTTCAAACAGCGGATCGTATCCGAAACCCGCCGTGCCTCGCCGCTCGGCCAACAGGCGACCCTGGCAGCGACCCACGCATTCCGCGCGAACGTTTGCTCGTGGGTCGGCCAACACCGCATGGCACACATAGTGTGCCGTGCGACGCGCGGGCGGCAGCCCCGCCAGCTCGGCCAAGAGCTTGTCGTTGTTGCGTTCGTCGGTGGCGCCCGGATCGCTATAGCGCGCCGACAATATTCCGGGCGCGCCCTGGAGCGCGTCGACCACCAGGCCGCTATCTTCCGCCAGCACCCAGGCGCCGAGCGCCTGGGCTTGCTGGGTGGCTTTCTTCCTGGCGTTTTCGGCGAAACTGGCGCCGTCCTCGACTACCTCGACACCTCCGGCAAGCGCGTCGAGCGCGACGATGTCCAGGTCGAGTCCCTTCAGCAACTCGCACAGCTCTGCGACTTTGTGCTTGCTGCGCGTGCCCAGTACCAAGCGCGACCGAGTTGCCATGCCAGGTTCGTGCTCCGCAAACATCGCGATCGGCAGACCCTGCTTGCCGGCAGGCCCTGTGCTAAGGCAACACCTTGATGCGAATATCCTTGAACTCGACCCGCATCGCCGGACCGGCGTGCAACTGCAGTGCGATAATGCCCTGTTGGGCGCCTTGGGCTTCTTTCTCGGTATAGTCCACCGTGGTATAGCCGCCCAGCACTTGGGTCAAATGCCCGCCCTGGGCGGTAATTTCATATTCGTTCCAATCGTCGCGCTGCACATGGCTGGCCACTTCCGCGGGTTTGTCCACATTGGCCAGGATGCCGCGGCCCCCTTCTTCGTACAGAATGCCCAGGAACATGTTGTCGGCGATATCCGCCTGGTATCCCTTGACCACAAACTCGGGGAACGACTGGCTGCGAAACTGCACGCCCGAGTTGTGATTGCGAAGTTTGAACTTGAGGCGGAGCACAAAATTGGCATAGCTGGCCTGCGTGGACAAGAAACTATTCTTGTTGATGGGGTGGCCATCGGTGCTGCCCACGATGGCACCGTCGGCCACGCTCCACAGCGCGGTGTCGCCTTGCCAACCGGCCAGCGACTTGCCGTCGAACAAGGGTACGAATCCCTCTTCGGCCCGGACTTCCAACACTCCCACCACGAGCCACGCCACGATCGCCAGCGCCATCGGTCGCATGCCAAAATCTCCCTTGAAGTTCGTCTGGGGGGTGCCGCGCACGGTGCGGGCAGACACTCTGCAACGAAAACCGTCGCTCCTGGCGCAAAGCCATCGGGTAAAGGGCGGCCGGTTGTTCCATTTCTGACCGGGTTCTGGGCCAGATTCTAACCGGGCTGCGGTCGCTTGTCGTCAACTGGCCCCGACACGTCGGACGGTGGTAACCCGGCCGAGACGTTCGCGGCGTCCGTCGGTGGCGTCGCCGGCGTGTCACGTCGATCGCGCCAGGCGTCATGAACAATCACCGCCACGGTAGCCGCGGCCAGCGCCAATAACTCGCCGCCTAGCAAAGTCAGGCCGTGCCGATCGAGAAACAGTAACAGGGCCCCACCCGGACCCGCACTCGGCAGCCCGGCCCGGGTCGCCCGAAAGGCCATCACCGCATAGGCACACGCGGTCAACGTAAAGGCCAAGCCCGCGGCCACGAGCAGCCCATGCAACCACCGGCCAGCGTCGTTCCCACGAGCGTTCACCCGAATACTCCCCCGGAGACGTCGCCGCGCAGCAGGTTGTTGGCGGTTTAGAGGGCGCCACCGCGGCGCACCGACCGTGGCGCCCGTCGAACGCCATCACACCGACCACCAACCCGTCGAACGTTGCGCGGCCTACCCGCGGCCGCCACCTCGTGCAGTGCTCGTCAGCGCAACAAAAAAACCTCGAGGCGACGACTCCCAGCGCCGTTCGCATCTCCCACAAGGAGAGCTCACAGCCGTCGCACCTCGAGGCCAGTGTCTTCCGCATCGGCGTGTCGCGACAGCGCCGATCACGGTCGACACGAGTCACTCTAACGAAGCGGCCCAAGTCTTGCAATAGTTTTCGATGCCCTGCGACGACGACGCGTCGGCCCACGATGCGGCGCTCGGGGTTGATCGAGAACGCCGCCGGACAATTTGTACAGCGCGCGCCACGCCGCGACCGCCATCGCGCAGGCGCTGCGGTTCAACTTGTTCGTGCGCGCCAGCGCTCGACCAGCGCGCGGAACTCCGCGGCGCGATGTCGATAGTCGCGAAACTGGTCGGTGCTGGCCGCGCCCGGCGACAGCAACACCACATCGGTCGGCGCGGCCCGCGACAGGCACCAATCGAAGGCGGCCCCCAGGTGGGCAAATCGGCCCACCTCGCCTTGGGGAGTGCTAGCGACCAGCGCGTCGGCGATGCGCGGCCCCACGCTGCCGAAACAGGCGGTACCCAACGCGTGCCGCGCCGCCGCGCGAACCAAGGGCGCAAAATCGCTTCCTTTGTCGGCGCCGCCCGCCAGCAACCAGACCCGGCCCGCGTAGACTTCGAGCGCCGCCGCGGTCGATTCAGGCGTCGTCGCTTGCGAGTCGTCCACAAACGCGGGACCCGGCCCAGCACCGACCGGCTCTAACCGATGGGGTAGCCCGGAAAAACTGGCCAATCCCCGGCAAATATCTTCCGGTTGTCCCCCCACCGCTTCGGCCAGCGCCGCGGCACACGCGGCATTAGCCCGCTGGTGTG
>CAYSXM010000067.1:0-11100 GCA_964434905.1 uncultured Pirellulales bacterium
CAGTACGCCCGCCCCCGATAGGGACCGGCGCCCTCCAGAGACCGGCGCCGGGGGGCACGGCAAACCACCGCGGCTCAAATCGTGCGAGCAATCTCCTCGATCTTATAGGCTTCCAGCACGTCTCCCTCCTTGAGGTCGTTGAACCCTGTCAGCTTCATGCCGCATTCCAAGCCTTCTCGAACCTCGCGCGCGTCGTCCTTTTCACGCTTCAGCGAATCCAACGAGTAATCGCCAAGCACGCGGTTGTCGCGAATCACTCGCACCCGTGCGTTGCGTTCGATGGTTCCGCTCAGCACCCGGCAACCGGCAATCACCCCTAGCCGGCTGATCGGAAACAGCCGCAACACCAAGGCGCGCCCTTGTTCCGATTCGCGCTTTTCAGGCTTGAGCATCCCCTCGAGGGCTTGCTTCACATCCTCGGTCACTTGGTAAATGATGTCGTACCGCCGGATCTGCACACCCCGCGCATCGGCCATCTGCCGTGCCTTTTCGTCCGGCACCACATTAAAGCCCACGATGATCGCGTCCGATGCGTCGGCCAAGTGCACATCGGCCTCGGAAATACCACCCACGGTCGCCTGCAAAATCTTGATTTGCACCTCCGGGTGGTCCAGCTTGCCCAGCTCCTTGCGAATGGCCTCGATCGAGCCACGCACGTCGGCCCGCAAGATCAGGTTCAGAGTATCCACCTCGTTCTTCTGGCCCAGTCGCTCAAACAGGTTTTCCAGGGTCACATGCTGTGGCCCACCAGACAGTTCCTGCGCTCGGCTGCGGCCGGCGCGTTTTTCCGCAATTTCCCGCGCCTGGGCAATGTCGTCGAGCGCGTGAAAGTGATCGCCAGCACCTGGCGCTACGTTCAAACCGGTAACCTGCACCGGAGTCGACGGTCCAGCCTCCGTATACTCCACCCTCGGCCGCAAGGTGTCGTACATCGCCTTGACGCGACCATAGGCGCCGCCACACACCACCACATCGCCCACCCGCAAAGTCCCCTTCTGCACCAACAACTTGGCAACCACGCCCCGTCCCTCGTGCAGCTCGGCTTCCAAACACGTGCCGACCGCCAAGCGTGCGGGGTTGGCGCGGTAGTCTCGCAGCTCGGCGATTGTTAATAGCGTGTCAAGCAACTCATCCAAACCGGTTCCCTTCACCGCGCTGGTATGTACCACCTCGGTTTCGCCACCCCACTGGGTCGGCAGCAAGTCGTTGTTGGCCAATTGCTGGTAGATCCGGTCGATGTTCACTCCCGGCAAGTCGATCTTGTTGAGCGCGACGACGATCGGCACGCCCGCCGCGCGCGCATGGCTGATCGCTTCCTCCGTCTGCGGCATGACCCCGTCGTCGGCCGCCACGACCAACACGGCAATGTCGGTCACATTGGCCCCTCGGGCGCGCATTTCAGTGAACGCCTCGTGGCCCGGAGTGTCGACAAACGCGATCGATCGCCCCTGTTTCTCGATACGATAGGCGCGGATGTGTTGGGTGATGCCGCCACTTTCCGTGCTCACCACGTCGATGCCGATGATCCGGTCCAACAGCGATGTTTTTCCGTGATCGACGTGCCCCAGGAAGGTCACCACCGGCGGTCGCGGCTCCAGCAATGCTGTATCTTCCTGGCTTTCGGACGCCTCGGCCAACAACGACTGCTCGGCGTCGAGCGGGGCCTTGAAATCAACTTCAATCCCCAGTTCCAAAGCCAACATTTCGGCCGTCTCTCGAGTCAACTCCGCGTTGATGTTCGAGGCCACGCCCAAAGTCAGCAGCTTGCCCAGCACGCGCGTCGCCGGAACACCCATCGATTCGGACAACGAACGCACCGTGCAGGGCAAATCCACAACCACGTTGGTCTTGCGCGGCGCGGCCGTGTTGGTTCCCAACCTGCGCATGCGAATATGGCTCGGCCTACCATCGTCGTCTCCGCCGCGGCGTCGAGAACCAGGCCGTTTGCGCTTCAAATGCTGCTGGTTACGCGCGGCGACACCTGCTGGCTCACGATCCTCCACTGCCCCCTTGACCGCCGCGGTGCGCCGCGGCCGATCGCGGCCAGGAATCAAAAGCGGCTGCGGCTGCAGCGGCCCCCTTGGTGGCGACGCGGCACCGCGGCCAGGCGCGGCCTTTTCACCGCGATCGGCTTCTGCCTTGCGTTTTAGTTCCGCCTTGCGCATGTGCTCTTGCAGCGGCTTGGCGCCCGCCTTGCCCGCACGGATCGCGTCTACAGGTAACTTGATATCGGGCTTTTGCGGCGCCGGCTCGTTCGATACCGGCGGCGGAGGCGCCGCGCCGGTAATCGGCGCGAACTTCACTGTCGACGGCACGCGCAGCGGCGGCTTCCCCTCGCCTGGCATCCGCTTCTTGGGCTCGCCACCCGGCGGCTTTTCCGCCGGACGCGGCGGCAACGTGGGGGGGCGCCCTACCGTGCCGGCAGGCGACATGTAGTCCTCGCGCCGGAAGACCGCCGGAGGGGCCTCAGCCCGGACCGGAGGGGGCGCCGCCGGACGCACAGGCACCGGACCCGTTCGCACCGGCACACTGGTCGGTGGCGCAGGGGTGGGCGGCTGCTTGGGGGTCGCCAAAAACGCCCTCACCCGCTCGACTTCTTCGTCGGTCAAGCTGGCCAGCGCCGACCCCTTGCCAGTCACGCCCGCCTTGGCGCACAGGTCTACTAGGTCTTTGCTGTCGAGCTTTAGCTCTTTGGCGAGCGAATAGATTCGTAATGCCAAGTTTTCTTCTCCCTCGACCGCCGGGCCTGGCCCAGGGTCCCTTCCATCGTCATGCGATCATAATCAGGTCTCCCACTGCCCGGTTCGCCCTGTCGCAAGGGGCGATTCCCAGCAGCACCACCACATTCACTGCCTCGCCGTACGCGGCCGACACGGTGCCGTTTATGCTTGCACCACCCCGGCACCGGCGACACCACCCCGGTACCGGACACACCTCGCTAAACTCCTGCGGCATCGCCCCCCTTGGGAAATTACGACCGACACGGCAGGTCTACACTCCACACGCTCGATAGGGCTCCAAACATGTTGCCCGTGCGTTTCGCAATCTCGAATCCGGTTGTGTCATCGACCCCAGGCAACCACGGCATCAGGCCGATGCTGTGCCTCCCGCGTCGTCTTCCACTGCATTCTCCACTGCCGACGGTCCCACCACGGGTGGATCCATCGCCTGACGTTCGTCCCCCGCCAACTCTTCGCTGGCGCCCGCATCTGCCGCATCCAGCGCCTCGCTCGCCCCGGCTTCCGGCTCGGCATCGGCAGCCGATGGCTGGGTTGCCAACTCGGCTGCCTCGGCCGCTTCGGCCGCCGCGGTGGCCGCCGCAATCTTGTCCGACTCTCGCTGCCGACGACGCTGTTCCGCCGCCGCGGCTTCGGCCTCCAACGCCTTTTCTTCGGCGGTGGCCACGATCGCGTCGACCTGCTCGGCAGTCAAACCGCCCATTTCCATCAGTGCGTCGGGCTCGATGACCGATAAATCATCGTATGACAAGAAGCCCTCGCCTACTAGCTTCTCGCTCAAGGCGTCTTCCACCCCCGGAATCGAGCTGAAACCGGAAACCGCCCGCTCGATTTGTTCGTCGAGCTCTTCGCGGGTCATGATCTCGATATCCCACCCGCACAGCTTGCTGGCCAGCCGTACATTCTGGCCGCGGCGGCCAATGGCCAGCGACAATTGGTCCTCTCGCACCAACACAATCGCCCGGCCTAGCATTTGGCACAGGATCACTTCGTCCACTTCCGCCGGCTGCAAGGCGTTGGGAATCAACACCTGCATGTCGTCGTTCCAACGGACGATGTCGATCCGTTCGCCCGCCAACTCGTCAACAATATTCTTGATGCGGTTGCCACGCACCCCGACGCAAGCCCCCACGCAATCGACCCGCTGATCGGTGCTGCTCACCGCGACCTTGCTGCGATAGCCAGCCTCGCGCGACATGGCGCGCACCTCGATCACGCCATCGGCAATTTCGGGAATCTCCTGCTCGAACAATCTGCGCACCAAGTCGGGCCGGATCCGGCTTAGCACCACCCGCACCCGCGTTCCCTGCTTGCGTACTTCAAACACCGTGGCCCGCACGCGTTCGTTGGGGTGATGCGATTCGCCGGGAATCATCTCGCCCCGGGGGAGAATGGCCTCGGTGTCGGTCAATTGCACCGTGGCCACGCCACCTTCGACCCGATGAACCAGCCCGGTAATCATCTGCCCGCGAAGTTCTTCATAGTCGTCGAATAGCCGATCGCGTTCGGCCTCGCGAATCTTCTGAATCATTACCTGCTTGGCGGTCTGCGCGCCGATCCGACCGACGGTTTCCTCTGGGTCCAGCGGTTCGCCGTTCATCGTGGCGTGAATCGTGCCGTCGCGCCGATCGATCGCGACGACGATCTCATGCTCCTCGCCATAGAACTTCTTCGCCGCCGAGATCAGGGCCGCTTCAATGCCCTCGAACACGATCTCCTTGTCGATGTTCTTGTCGCGATGGATCGAATCCACAATCCGCAACAATTCATTGGCATTCATCGAAGTCGCCCTTCCTTGGCGGCCGCCGCCGCCCCACGCGTTCCAAGTTTTTCGAGTTGTTTAAATTGTCTGTGCACGCGTCACGCGAAGTGCCGCTCAAGTCCACCGCAGTACTCCCCACCACGCGCTCGCTCGGCTCACCCTACCCGCGCTCCGTCGGGTGCGGCGAACCAATGGACTGCTGACCAATCCCAACTTACCTCGCATTGCTCGCCTGGTAGCACCCCTGGCGTGGGGCCCGGACATCGACCCCAACCGTTTTCGCCCGCGCCAGGTTCACACCGAAATCGCACCCACCAACTGTCGCTCGACCGCTCCATCTCTACCGCTGTCGCCGTCCAAATTCCAGCCGCTCCCCCTGCCGGCCGCACTTCGACCCGTTCCGGTCGCACTCCCACGACCAGCGCTCCGCGCACCCGAACATCGCCCGCCAGACCATCGCACACGCCCCGCGGCCGAACATCCTCGCGCCCGCCGGCCAGTTGCCAACAGCCGTCGCCCGAAGGCTCGCAGCGCCACAGGTTCATCGGCGGATCGCCGACAAAGCCTGCCACGAAGCAATTCACAGGCCGTTCATATATCGCATTCGGTCGATCCAATTGCTCCAACGTCCCCTGCCGAAAAACCGCCACCCGGTCGCCCACCGCCAACGCCTCAGACTGGTCATGAGTGCAATAAAATGTCGTTGTGCCCGTGGACCGCTGCCAGGCCACAATGGCTCGTCGCAATTCCCGCCGCAGTGGCACGTCCAGCCCCGCCAACGGCTCGTCCAACAGCAGCAGCCGCGGCGCTCGCACCCAGGCACGGCCCAGGGCCAGGCGTCGCTGCTGCCCACCAGACAACTGGCCAGGCCGGCGATCCAATACCTCTTCCAAAGCCAACACCGCCGCTACTTCCCGCACTTGCCTCACCAGCAAGGCCTCGTCTGTCCGGCGACTACCTACATCCGACTCACCAGCAGACCTGCCCTGCCGCCAGGCCTTCCACGCAGACCGAGGTCTGCGGTGTAATCGTGCGGAACACGCCAGATTCTCGAACACCGATAACTGCGGGTACAGCACCGGCTCTTGAAACACCAGCGCGGCATCCCGCGCCGCAGGTGCCCAGCTAGTGGCCTCCTCTCCGCCCAGCCAAAGCTGGCCCGACGTCGGACTCTCCAGCCCTGCCAGCAGCCGTAACAGCGTGGACTTGCCACTGCCACTGGGTCCGACAATCGCCAGCAGTTCCCCTTCGGCCACCTCCAAATCCAACGACACCACCGCTGAAACGGCGCCAAACCGCTTGCACAGTTGCCGCGTCTCGACCGCCGTCATGGTGCGTCAAACGTTTCGACAAAACCCCCACCGGCCACGCCCGAAAGGGGCTGGCCCAATCCAACACCGGCCGAGCCCGATTTTGGCGTTCCCGGCGGAACGAAACCCGTTCATGCAATAGAACTTGTGTTCTTTGCAATCGGGTAAGCATACCGGCGTGAACGGGGGGTGTCAACCAACCGGATTGTGCCAATTAAAGGCCCCTGGTGCCAGTTTCGCAACCAGCCCCGAATCGACACCGCGAACACGCCAACAATTTGCTTGACAGCGACTGCAAATCGTATACGATCACCAGACGTACGTCGTATCGACGTAGATTGGGTCTACCAGACCATGGCGGTCGAAAAGCAACCGTGGCGGCAACAGATTCATGAAGCCCTCATTCCAGCGTCTAGGAAGCTTGCAGCGTGAAGTTCTCGAGCTGCTTTGGCAGCGTGGAGAGGCCACCGTGGCCGACATCCACGCGGAACTTTGCACGCGCCGCCAGCTAACCTACACCACCGCGCTCGTGGCACTACAGAAGCTGGAACGCAAAGGCTGGCTCGCCCATCGTTCCGCCGGCAGAGCCTATGTGTACTTCCCCGCCCGCTCGCGCGAAACCGCCGAAACCAGCCTGTTGAGCGAGATCCTGGACTCAACTTTTAGTGGCGACCCAATTCGCCTTGTCGCCCAATTGCTCGACGGCCGTCATTGGACCGAGCCGGAAGTAGTCGCTCTCAAGAAACTCGTCGATTCCTGTCGGCGGTCGCAAACCCTGGGAGATGAACCATGAACCTCGCGGACCTGTTCCTCTGGCTACCCCCGGCCGGACTCGGTCGAGTTCTGGCCGATCTGGCCTGGCAGAGTACCGTCCTGGGTATGTTCGCTGCAGTCGCATGCTATTTCTTTTCACCTCGGCCGGCACTGCGAGCCGCCTGGTTTCGCGCCGCGCTCGCGTTCTGCCTGCTTGGTCCAGCCCTGGCCGCCGCAGGCCGAAGCCTGGGCTGGGGGCTGCTAGCGTCGGCGAACACACCGCGATCCTCTCAAAATCTTCACTCCCACAGCCAACTACCCCTGGCACAACACGCACCTGCTACCCCCCATTCCGATTCTGTGTCCACAGATTCCGTGTCCACAGCGTCGCAAGGGGTCCAGTCCTTCACACACGCTCGGACCCCAGCCTTCAGCACACCTGCCCCCACCGCGACTGTTCGAAATTCCACGCCGTACGCGACCTCGCTGTGGCGCTGGATCACCGCCGCCTGGGTTGCGCTTAGCCTGGCCATGGCCGCGCGATTGATCGGAAAATATTGGCGATTGCGCTACCTAATTCGCCGGGCGACGCCAGACCAAAACACGGCGCTGGCGAATCAGGTGCGGGAACTCGCTCGGCAGTTTGGCTTGCGCCGCCCCCCTCAAGTCCTCTTCAGCGATGCCATCGGCACCCCCGGTGTGGTTGGCCTTTGGCGTCCGCGCTTGCTGTGGCCGGCGCATTCCGCCGCCAGTGCCGCCGACGGCCCCGCCGTGCGACACGAGCTGGCACACCTGGTGCGTGGCGATTTGTGGGGCATGACCTTGGGTGAATGGGCCCTGGTGGTTCTGCCCTGGCAACCGTTGGTTTGGTGGCTCGACCGTGCACATCGACAAGCCTGCGAACAGGCTTGCGACGACTGGACCGTTGCCATGGGCGTGACGCCCCTCGATCTGGCCGAAGCGTTGACCGCCTGGGTTGCCAATCGGATGCCGGCCACAGCCCTGGGCATGGCCGATTCCGCGGATGCGGCGCGCGCCCGAATTGTTAGGCTGCTGTCCATGCAAGCCCCGCAGACACCGCGGGTGGGCACCCGTGGGAAATTCGCGCTCGGCGCGTTGGCATCGTGCCTGGTGGCCACCACTGGTTTGGCACAGCCAGGCGGCGAACCCGATCCCACCGCCACCGACCCTGCCGTGGCAGAGTCGCCGGACAATCCCACTTCGCGTGTCCCGACAGCTTCTGGCGACTCTGACGCTGCCTATTTGAACCTCCTTCCCCCCCAGGGAACGTCGCAGACCGTCGCATCCACCGAAGGTGCAGTCGCGCCCCCAGCCAGCAACAACGACGAACAAGCACCACCCGGTGACTACCGCATCGGCCTTGGCGACACGCTACTGCTCAACTTCGGGCGGTTGGTAGCCGGTCCGTCGCTTCCGATCAGGCCGGGTGACATACTAAAAATCACCGCATCCGATGCGCTGCCAGATCAACCCATCCGCGGAGAATATTTCGTCGACGGCGACGGTACGGTTGTGCTCGGACCGGCCTATGGACACGCGAAGGTGGGCGGCCTGTTGCGCGAAGACGCCGAACGTGCCTTGGTGCGGCACCTGGAATTAATCTTGCGAGCTCCAAGCGTGTTAATAGAAGTCCAGCCAGACCCCGCCTTGCAACTCGACGGGCCCCGCTTGGTGCTGCCCGATGGTCGCATCAGCATGGGGCGGTTCGAGCCGACGTTGGTTGCCGGCCTGACGCTGACGGAAGCCTGCGCCCATATCGAGGCGCACTTAGCCAGCAAAGGGTACGTGACTGAGGTGGGTATCGATCTCGATCTCAACCGACGCGATTTAGGCTATTGCCTGGTGGTGTTCGAATCACTCGCTTACGAAATAGACGCCTCGAACGGGAAGCAAAGGCTCGTGAAAACGCAACAATTTGCTCGCCTGCCCCTGTCGGGCCACGAACGGCTGCTCGATGCCGTGGCGATCTGCCCGGGCAAGGTGTCTTGGGTAGGCGTATGGGCGTACTTGCTCCGCCAAGATGCCCAAGACCCCACCCGGACCCGGTGCCGCAAGGTGAACGCAAGAACGCTCATTGACAATCCGTCTGATCGAGCCAACGAACTACTCCAGTCGGGCGACCGGCTGTTGATTACACCGACATCTCGACCAACGGACGAGTAGCGCGCCTTCACCGACAACGCGCACGCCCGGCGTGTCGAAACGCTGCCACACCCCCACACAGAGGGTAAAGGCAATCTTTTCCTACGCGCGCTTGACCCCTGCGGCCGAATCGTTATTCTGGAACTGTCGGGCGATACTGAGACTCAGTGTCAACTAAAAATGCGTCCAACCAACAGTTGGGGCATCCGAGCCGCGTTGGGTTCGTTTGGCGACTCTGCAGTGTCGCTAGCCCGCGTCGAGCAATGGCACCTGTAGCCCGCGAGCCCCGTCGGCCCCTGATAACGGTTACCGCATGAGCCCGGTCAACAAAACGCGATCGCAGGTGCTTTGCCACTGCCTGAACGTGACCGAGGGGGAGTTGCTCGACATGGCCGAGCACTGCCCGTTAAGGTCGGTAATCGATGTGGTGCGAGCTACCGGCGCCGGCGATGGCTGCATGGCCTGTCACCGCCGGCTGCAAGAGTTCGTGGAGACGGTCGAGCGCTGACTTCCCACACGTCGCGTTGGAACCCGGATTATTCGTGAACTTCGTCGCGAGGAGTCGAAGGTGTTGTGGCCGCAAGGAAAACCGTGATCGGCCCGCGCAGCGTATTGGTGAATACGTGAGTCAGGGGCGATTGCGGTTAGACGCTAGAGACGCGACACCTTCGGTTCCGCAGCAGAAGGCTCACGAATAATTCGGGTTGAATCTCTTGCTCCACGGCCGGCGCTCTTCGTCGCAGCGCCGTTATCCGGCTGCCGGCTCCTCGCCCAGTTGCTCTTGGATATAGCGTTCGATCCCAATTGTCTCGATGATCCCCAACTGCGTCTCCAGCCAATCGACATGTTCCTCGCTCTCCACGAGGATCCGCTCCATCAGCTCTCGACTACCGCCGTCCTTCAAGCGGATGCACAGATCGACCGCCGCGTTGTAGGCGGCCACACCCTTCGTCTCTAGCACCAGATCGTGCTGGAACTGTTCCTTGACGTGCGAGCCCACGCGAATTACGTCGTAACGCGCGATTTCTGGCACGCCTTCGAGAAACAATAGCCGATCGATCAGCATCTCGGCGTGCTTCATTTCTCCCAGCGACTCGTGATAGTGCTTGGCGGCCAGTTTGTGGTAGCCCCAGTTCTTGCACATCTTCGCCTGGCAGAAATATTGGTTGATGGCGGTCAGTTCAATTGTCAGCGCCGCGTTCAGCGCGTCGATCACTTCGGCTTGGCCTTGCATGAACGGTTCCTCATTCGGAGAGCAGCGCGGCAGTCGAACCGCGCCAGAATTCTGCTGGCCCGCGTGGTCCAGCGCAGCGAACACCTTCAACCCTAGCTGTGCCAGGTAGACGACGTCAATGGCCGGCGCGTGGCGGCGCTTGAATTCCGCGCCACGCACACTACGCGCGCGTATCGCGAGCGCCGCGACAGGCCACCAGCTCGCGTTGCCTGAACCAGATTCCTTCGCGGACCTATCGATAACGATTCTCAGTCGCAAAGCAACGCGACCCTCGCGAGCAACGCCTCGCGGCGCGACCTGGAAACGGGGCTGTGCGGCCTGTCGCCGTTTGCCTCACCAATTTCCGGCCGCGGCAGGGGCACTGCAGCCGGATTGCGGACTGCCTATGGCCTGTCGATCCACCGGGGCCCAACCAGGCCAAACTCCGGCAAAGTGACCAATTTGCGGCAAACTAGGGGCAAAAAAGTCCCCCTTTGCACCCCGGCCATGACCGATTAACCTGTGCGGCTTACCACAAGGTGTATCGATTTCGCGGCAGGGAAAATCGCGGCCAGCGACTTCCCACAACACGTGCCGTGCCCTGGTTTGTCTTCGTAAGGCGGAGTATCCATGAATTTCTTGAAGTCGTCTGCCATCGCGGCGTGCTTGCTGTTGTCCCTGGCGCCCCAGGTGTGGGCCGGTGAAGCCGATCTGGCCATTCCCGATTTACACGCCGGTAAGTTCAACCTAATCGGCCAAGAAGTCTCGGGTTGGAACCTCCTGGCCGGCGGTGCGCTCGTCATCACCGGCACCTTGGGCATCAGCCTGTATCTGCGCACGCAAATCGCCAAATTGCCGGCGCACCAGTCGATGCTCGACGTGGCCGACGTGATTTACCAAACCTGCAAGACCTATCTCATCCAGCAGGGCAAGTTCCTGCTCATGCTGTTTGCCTTCATCGCGGCGGCCATGACCTATTACTTCGTCGGCCTCAAGGGCGAGCCGCTGACCACGGCGCTGTTGGTCTTGTTGTTTTCATTGGTCGGTATGGCCGGTTCCTACTGGGTCGCCTGGTACGGAATTCGCGTGAATACCTATGCCAACGCCCGCACGGCGTTTGCCTCGCTGCGCGGCGAGCCGTGGGATGTGGTCAACATTCCG
>CAYSXM010000068.1:0-11054 GCA_964434905.1 uncultured Pirellulales bacterium
GTGCAGCTATCGATCGTGCGACTGATGGCCAAATTGCCCACGATCGCGGCGTTTAGCTATAAGAAATCGGTCGGTCAACCCTTCATCTACCCGCAAAACGACCTGTCGTATTGCGAGAATTTTCTGCAGATGATGTTCGCGGTTCCCTGCGAACCCTACGAGATCAATCCCGATTTCGTCGCGGCCCTGGACCTGCTGCTGATCGTTCACGCCGACCACGAACAGAATTGCAGTACCTCGACCGTGCGCATGGTGGGGTCGAGCGATGCCAACCTGTTTGCCTCGATTTCGGCGGGTATCTGCGCCCTGTGGGGGCCGCTACACGGCGGCGCCAACCAGGCCTGCGTGGAAATGCTCGAACGCATCCGCGCCGATGGTGGCAACGTCAAGAAATATGTCGACCTGGTGAAAGACAAGAACAGCAATGTGCGGCTGATGGGCTTTGGGCACCGGGTCTATAAGAACTACGACCCAAGAGCGACGATTATCAAGCGCATGTGCGACCGCTTGTTATCCAAGCTGCGCATTCGCGACCCGATTTTCGACATCGCGCAACAACTGGAAGAGGTGGCCCTGAACGACCCCTATTTCATCGAGCGCAAGCTGTATCCCAACGTCGACTTCTACTCCGGCGTCATCTATCGCGCACTCGGAATTCCCGTGCAAATGTTTACCGTGCTGTTCGCCATTGGGCGGTTGCCGGGTTGGATCGCACACTGGATGGAAATGCACGCTTCCGCCCAAAAACGGATCTGCCGTCCACGACAAATCTATACCGGGTCGCCGCTGCGGAATTGTCGTCCAGAGAACCGGTAGCACGCCGCGCCGGTTCGACCTGCGCGCGGCTCGGTTCTGCCGCTTGCGGTGCAATACTCACTGACCGGCATTCTTGCCGCAGTCTGCGCAACTTGCGCAGCCCAACACCAGGGCCTTTCTCCAGAGTGCCTAGCGGCCTGTCACAGGTTTGCCAACCTGTGCGGTTCGCCCGTTCCGAAGTGTTCCCTCGAATCGGCTACGGACGCGTGCCAGAGGCGACCGATAGACGTTCGTGGAGCGCCTAGCGCTGTTCCGGATTTTGCGCCGTTGCCGGCGGTGGCACCCACGCGACCGAGGCAACCGACCACCTCGGCAGTCCCTGTGAGACGCATCATGGACCGACGTACGTTCCTTCGAGGCTGTGGCTACTGCTCGCTCGGTGGTTGGCTGCTAGGTGCCGGCTGGATCGGGGCCGCGGAACGATCGGACGAGGCTCCGGAACTGCGCGCCAGTCGAGTGCTCGACGTTTCGCACCAAGTCGATGTCGATCGGCGACCCGTGGTGACTGCCATGGCCATCAGCGGCGACGGCACCCTGTTGGCCACCGGAGGCGACGACCATCTGGTTCGGATTTCGGCCGCGGAAGACGGTCAATTGTTGCACACGCTCGACCAGCATACCGACTGGATCCGCGCCCTGGCCTTCAACGCCGAAAGCTCGCAGCTCGCCTCGGCGGGCGACGACCACTCGGTTCAACTCTGGAACGTCGCTGAAGGCCGCCCCATCAAGTCGATGCAGCACGCCGGCCGCTCGGTGCGCACGCTGACCTATTCGCCCGATGGCGCCTGGCTGGCCGCGGCCGGTTTCGACGCCCGCATTACGCTTTATGACGTACAACAAGCGCGGACCGCGCGGGTACTCGATCACGAAGCAGAAGACATTCGCAGCCTGGTCTTCTCGCCCGACGGTTCGCAGTTGGCCTCGGCCGGTCGCGATGGCCGGATCTGCCTGTGGGACGCCACCCAAGGCACGCTGCGACAAGAAATCGCCACGGCCGAAACGCGGTGGCGCGCCCTGTGCTATTCGCCAGACGGCAGCCGATTGGCCGCCGTTGGCGAGGGGCCGCATGTGCGGCTGTACGACACCGCGACCGGCAGCGAAAGCCTGGTCCTACCCACTCGGCCCGGCAAGGCGTTCTGCGCCACGTTTTGCGGCCCAGGCCTACTGGCGTTGGGGGGTAGCGACAATGTCATTCGATTGTGGGATCTCCAATCGGCACAAGTGACACAACGCTTGGTGGGGCACACCGGTTCGATCGCGGCGGTTTCCTGGAATGGCACGCGGGGCATGTTGATTTCGGGAGCGTTCGACACCTCGGTGCGAGCGTGGAATCTCAGCGAACCGGCGCCCGCCACCGCTCAGGAATCCAGCCCGCAGGGCGATTTGCGTTAGTGCACCAGCCTGCCCCGCGCGCGGAGCGCGCCAGTCGAAACACGGCAATATTCACACGGAGGTGATGCGTGGGACTCTGGAGCAAGTTGACTCCCCGGCGCTGGATGGGCAGTCGGGGGCCAGTCGCGACCGTGGGGCGCCGTCGTCTAAGTCGCTTGGGTGTCGAAGCACTCGAACGACGACAGTTGATGGCCGTCGATGTGGCTGCCATTCAGTTGGGCGCGGTCTACTTTGAAGACGGATCGGGCGAGGACCAGGCCGGCGACACCATCGAGATCACGTTCTCGGGCGGCGCACCGGGCACCCAGTTGACCCAGGTCGTGATCGACACCGACAAAACGGGCGACGGCCTGACCATTGGCGACGTGTTCTTTGACACATCGGCCGGCGGGAAAGGTGCTTTCGCGTCCGCGCCTTTTGCCATTGTCTCGCAGTCCGGCATCAACTCGGTAACCCCCAGCGTGACCGACGGCGGGCAGACACTGACCTTGAATTTCACCGGCTTCGAGGCGGGCGATCGGTTGGTATTTACCATCGATGTCGACGAACAAGGGTTCCTGTCGGGCAACGCGGTGGCCGAAGGAAACGAATTCGAAGGCACCAAGCTGGTGGGGCAGTTCTCGGCCCCGCACTATGAGAACGGCGCCGCCAGCGACATCTTCAACGATGCCTACAACGGAAAATTGCAAGCCTCGGGCTTGAACCTGCCGCCCGACGACTACGTTCCACCCGGTAGCACACCCCACCCCGTGTATACCGCGGGGGCGGTCGGCCCGTTGCGTCAAACGCCGTTGCCGATCACGCTCTCGGGCACGGTGTTTGAAGACATCGACCTGAATAACAGCCAAGCGGCCAGTGACCCAGGCATCGGCGGCGTGTCGCTCGCGCTGTTGGAATTCGACGGGTCGACCTATGTGTCCACCGGAAAAACCACCACGACCGATGCCCAGGGGCACTACGCGTTTACCGGAATTCTGCCCGGTCGCTATCGCGTGGCCGAATCCCAACCGGCGGGCTACTTCAGCGTCGGCGCGCAGGCCGGCACCGTGGGTGGCCAGCCGCGCGGCGGCGTGACCTCCGTCGACTCACTTTCCGACATCGACCTGGCCGGGGGCGACAACAGCATCCACAACGATTTCGCCGAAGCCCGGCCGGCCAGTCTATCGGGCCACGTGTATCACGACCGCAACGACAATGGCGTGCGCGACCCAGGCGAAGAACCCATCGCCGGTGTACAAATCTTGGTGCAACAGATCACCACGGGAGCTCCTCCCGCGCCCCTGTCGACGGTGACCGACGCCGACGGATTCTGGCAAGTAACTGGCTTGGCGCCCGGCAAGTATCAAGTGAACGAATCGCAACCCGACGGTTGGCTCGACGGCAAAGACGCCGCGGGCAGCGCCGGGGGCGCCGCCGTAAACCCCGGCGACCAGGTGGCGGGCGTGATGTTGGCCAGCGGTCAGGCGGGCGTGAACTACGACTTCGGCGAACGCAAGTCGGTCAGCCTGCGCGGCCGCGTGCATACCGATCTGGACGGCGACTGCCTGCTCGATGAGAACGAACAATCGCTCGCAGGTGTCACCATCCACCTGCTCGATGCGACCGGCGCGCGGATCGCCACGGTACTGACCGACGCCAACGGTGAATACGAGTTTGCCAACTTGGCGCCGGGCACCTATGGCGTCGAAGAAATTCAGCCCAGCAACTATTTCCATGGCGGTCAAGTGCTGGGTTCGGCCGGCGGCCAGGTGGCCGGCACCGACAAGCTGACCCAGATCACGCTGAGCTCGGGGCAAATCGGTTCGGAATACAACTTCTGCGAATTGCCACCGGCAAAGTTATCGGGTTTCGTGTACGTCGATGCCAACAACAACGGCGCCAAGGATGCCGGAGAAGTGGGCATTGCCGGTGTCACGCTGGTGCTGCTCGATGCCAACTGCCAGCCCACCAGCGCCACGGTGGTGACCGATGCGAATGGCATGTACATGTTCGGAGGGTTAACGCCCGGCCAGTGGGGTGTGCGCGAGTTGCATCCATTTACCTATCTCGATGGCCGTGACAGCGCGGGCTCGGCCGGCGGCCTGGCCGACGATCCGGGCGATGAAATTTGCGATGCCACACTGGCCCCGGGCCAGGTGGGCGAAAACTATAACTTCGGCGAACTGGAGCCGGCCGAACTGCGGGGCCGCGTGTTTGCCGACCAAGACGACGATTGCCTGCAAGACGCAGGCGAACAGGGCATTCCCAACGTGGTGATCAAACTGTTCGACAGCAGCAACACGCTGGTCGATGTAACGACCACCGATTCCAACGGCGAGTACCGCTTCACCAAGCTGGCCCCCGGACAGTATCGCGTCGAGGAATCGCAACCATCCGGCTATTTGCACGGTGGCCAGGTGCTGGGCACAGCCGGCGGTGTGATCGGCGGAACCGACATCTTGGCGGGCATTACGCTGGCGTCGGGTCAACTGGGGGCAGAGTACAACTTCTGCGAAGTCGCTCCCACCAGCATCCAAGGGTTGGTACACGCCGATCTGGATGGCGACTGCCTGCTCGACTCCGACGAGCAGCCGCTGGCCGGAGTGACCATCTTGCTGTTCGATGCCGTTGGCCAGCAGGTGGCCAGCACGACCACGGGCACCGATGGACGCTATGCGTTCAGCAACTTGCGGCCAGGCGAATACACGGTGCAGGAAATTCAGCCGAACGGCTATTTCCACGGCGACGAGATGGTCGGCACGGCCGGGGGCCAGGTGCTGTCGCAAGATCGCATCGGCGGCATCCGACTCGTGGCCGGCCAGGCCGGCTTGGGGTACGACTTCTGCGAAACGCCCCCCGCGCGGCTGGCGGGCTACGTGTTCCAAGACGGCCCGCCCATTCTCTATGCCGACGCGGCCGACGTGCCGAGCCAACCGTTCGACCTGACAGGCATTCGTGACGGTCAACGCGACAACGGCGACACGCCCCTGGTTGGCGTACGCGTCATTCTAGGCGGCATCAACGGCGAACAACTGCTCGATGCCGATGGCAACTTGATCGAAACCGTGACCGATGCCAACGGCTACTACGAATTTACCAACCTGGCGCCGGGCGTCTATTCGGTGTTGCAAGAGCAACCCGACGGCTACCTGCAGGGTATCAACACCGTGGGCACCACGGGCGGCGTGGTGTTCAACGTGGGCGATGGCTTGGAACCGCTGAGCGTGCTGAGCGAACTGGACACGCGGTTCGACCCCATCGGACGCGTGACCCTTCAATCGGGCCAGGCCTCGGTGGAAAACAATTTCAGCGAGGTCGTCGTGGCGGCGCAACCTCCGCGGATTCCGTTCTTGTCTACTCCCGACCCGTCGCCGGTGCCCACGCCAACGTTCCCCATAGTGCCGATCTTTGCTTCACCCAGTCAGCCGGTGCTGACGGTCGCGGCACGGCCCGCCGATCCGCCGCTGCTGTTTGGCTCGACCGGGTCGCTAGGACATACCTGGCACCTGAGCGTGATCAACGGCGGGCAACCCCGCGCGGTGCGTTCGGGTGGCAACCACCTGGTGCGTGCCTCGCGTACGCCCACCCAAGCCGGTTGGAACCACGCGGGGTTGGATCACGCCACGTGGCAAATCGATCGCGACGGCGACGGTCGCTCCGAGAGCTTCGTCTTTGGCGCGCCCGGCGGAATTCCGTTGGCGGGCGACTTCAATGGCGACGGTCAAGATGAAGTGGCGGTGTTTGTTGAAGGCCAATGGTACATCGACCTCAACGGAGACGGCCTCTGGGATGACCAGGACCTGTGGGCCCAGTTGGGTGGCCGCGGCGACTTGCCGGTGGCGGGCGACTGGGATGGTGACGGCAAAACCGACATCGGCATCTTTGGCGCCGAGTGGCCCGAAGACGCACGGGCCGTGGCCTCGGAACCTGGACTGCCCGATCCGAACAACACGCTGACCGGTGTCCCCAAGAATCTGCCTCCAGAACAACGGCAAGCCACGGTCGGCGACCGCGTTCTACAACGCACCGCACAGGGTGCCGTGCGCAGCGACTTGATCGACCATGTCTTCCTCTACGGTGCCGAGGGCGATTGGCCGCTGGTGGGCGATTGGAACGGCGATGGCGTGGCCACCATTGGTGTCTTCCGCCAAGGCCGCTTCGTGCTCGATACCAACGGCAACGGCCGGCTCGATGGAGGCGATCGAACGGTCGATTTCCGTCGCGGCGGACGGCCCGTGGTGGGCGATTTTGATGGCGACGGACAAGACGAACTGGGCCTGTATCGGGGCGGCACCTGGCAAATCGATGCCAACCGCGATGGGCGACTCGACGCGCACGACCGCGTGTTCCAAATGGGACAGGCGGGCGACGTGCCGGTTGCCGGCGATTGGAACGGCGACGGCGCCGACGAACCCGGCGTGTATCGTGCAGGGGTCGTCCAGCGATAGCGGGCTGCTAGCGCGCGGTCGCCGAAGATGCACCCGTTGGGGCCGCGCTTTTCAGCAGCCACACTTCGGCCACCTGGCAGCCGCGGCCGTTGCCCCCCTGCCCTGGCTCGGCCCGCCATGTCAGCCGCAATTCACCAGCGGCGGTCGCTGCCCAGGGAATGGCCAACTCCTCGATCTCTGGAGGCGAGGGTTTGGGGCGATACGCGTGGATCTCGATTGCATTCCCGCCGATCGCATCGACCGCGGTGAGCCGGATGGGTTTCTGGGGACCATCGCCGGCATAGACCACGCGCAAACGATAGGCCGCGCGTGCATCGAGCCCTGGGTAGTGCAGTTCCAACGGCGAGTCGTAGAGTGCTTCGGCGTGGTCGATCCAGGAACCGCGTCGCGGCAACGTCGTGGGAGTGCGTTCTAGCACCGCCTCTTCATCGAAATCGAAGCCCAGCCGGGGCGTCCGGTAATGGCCAGGGTCGGGACCAAGATTCGTGGGCCGTACCAAATGCGGTTGACGTGACGCGTTGCCCAAATCGTCGTAATAGCCGCCCGGGCCCGGGTCCGTCCACGACACCAACCGCTCGAGAGCAGCCAGTCGCTCTGGCTCGTCCGGCACCTGGCGAATTGCCGCGAACTGTGAGCGAAGCCAGGGGCCGTCGTTCAAGGGATAGTCGAGCGTATCGAGCGTGGCGCCCCGCTCGACGGCGATCGCCCGATGACGCGACACGCTGAGTTGCATGCCAATCGAGGCAAATAGCGCATCGCCCAATTCGACGACACGGGCACGCAGATCGGCGCCGATCGGCGCCGCGGCCGTGCCAGCCAGCGCTTGTTCTGCCGCCTCGATGGCTGCCAGCGCTCCACGCACCGGCGCGGTGCGTAGCTGGTCATAGGCCCGCGCCTCGGTTTCCGTTTCGTAGGCTAAACGCCGCCGGGTGTAGGCATCGTAATACGCACGGTAAAGCGCCATTTGAAATCGCCAGTTGGCACGCAACGCCGGCGAGGCCTCGCGTTCCAGGTCGCGGAACTGTGCCAGCGTGACCTCGACACCATGGTTCACCGCCAGCGGGCCTTGCCAGTTGGTTTCCAGCGCCCACAGGCCATCTGCCAAGTCGGCCGCGCGATCGGCATCGAGATATGCCCGGCAATAGTCGCCGAGTACCGCGCGCACATCGGCGGCTGGGTTCCAGCCCAGGGCCGACCACACGGCCTTGTTGACGTCGTCGTTGCACCCCTCAGAATAGGTGATGAACCCCACGGACCGTTCGCGCCGTGCGGAATCGACCCGCTCGCTCGCTAGGGTTGATTGAAAGATTGCCTGCTGGTGGCGGGGGCCCGGGTTGATCGCCTCGCGGCCCAACGTCACGGCCCAAGCGCGGTCCCAATCTTCGATCGGAAACTGGCACTGCCGGTTGTGGGTGATGTCGGGATAATTGCGCACCCGGTACGGCGCCGGCGTCGAGGCCAACAGTTCGTCGAGACTCACGCGCACCTGTGGCCCATGCACCACGCCAGCCAGCCAGGTGGGGTGCTGGTGGTGCAACAGGTCGATGAATTCGTCGTACCACGCGCGGGTGAACCCTTGGGGCGACACCCACATTTCGGCCCGGGGGTGTGCGCGATGCAGCACTTCGGCTTGGCGGGCCAACACGTCGAATAGCAGGCGAGGTTGCGTGCGGCCGGGGTCTCCGCCGGGGACAAACACCGCGTCGACGCGGGGGAGCGCGGAGAACACGGTCGTCCACTCGCTCTCCGCGCGGGCCACCGCGGCCGGATCTTGATAGTCGGACTCCAGCGCCGGATACCAAATCCACACGTCGAGCCCGTAGCGATCCGCCAGCACCGACATGCCGGTCACCATTTCCAGCGGAGGCCGAGGAAAGTGCGGGCTGCTGGGGTCGTCATCGGTGCGTGGTGGTACCAACTCGATGGCATTGGCTCCAAACAGGATCAGGTCGCGCAGATATCGCTCCCATTGCGGCAGGTCCCACGCGTCGTAGGCATTGGTCTTGGGGCGGTAACCCAACTGGTGACCACGCAGAGCCAACACCGGATGTTCATTGATCGGCCAGCGCTCGGGCGGCATCAGGCTCGCGCGGCCGTCGGACGTGTGCAGTTTGCGCAGCAACCAGCCGACCCCATACAGCAGGCCACGCGAATCGTTCCCTAGCACGAATAGCTTCGGTAGACCGTCAGCTCCGACCGTGGCCAGCACGCTGAAACCTTCAGGCTGGTCGATGCGGCCGCGCAACTGGCGAGCGAACTCACGGCGAACCCGCTCGTCGAATTTCTCGACAGGGCCTATCGCCAGCACGGGCAAATTGCTCGGCGGCCACTCGGCCACTCGGGGCCACTTCAGGTTGGACCGGCGCGCGATCTCGTCCTCGAGCAGTCGCACGGCTTGTTCTTCGGATTCCGAGAGACCGGCCGGCGCGTACAACACGGCCTGGTTCAGCACCACGGGTTCTTCGGCGGCGATGGCGCAATGCGACCCCACCACGACGGCCCACGCGACCAGCCAAGTTGCGAATCGCGTCCCACGCATGACCGATGCCCCTTGCCTATGGCAATCAGGTGTTTGCGTTCGCCCGCGGGCTGCCATGTCGACGGCCGGCATGCTAGCAGGCCGAACACTGGTACCGTTCAAGACGCCTTGAGCCGTGCCAATTCCGCCTCGGTAGCGACGATCTCTTTTTCCAATCGGGTGATATCGGCCGGATCGTCGACCTGCTGACGCGCCCCGACCAGTTGGGCGCGCAATTTCTGCATCCGCTGGTGCAGCACGTCGATCCTCTTCTTGGCTTTTTTGTCCATGGTCAGCCTGGGCCGCCGCTCGGAAGCCCCCGCGGTGGAAAAGTTTCAGAGAGCAAAACAGCACGCGTCGCCGTGAACCTCGCTTGGAAACGCGCGTGGCTCGTGCGTTGTCACACCAGTTTTTTTGGGGCGCCAAGGCACGACCGCCCAACACGTAAATGGTTGGGCGGCAACAAGGAACAGAGTGCTACGCGATCTCGCTCGATTCCTCGCGACGAAGTTCATGAATAATTCGGGTTAAACTGTGGCGGAGCACTAGTTCTCCGAGCCCGGTGCGGTTTCCAACATCGCCTTGGCCAACACCTGATCGAGCCGTGCGCGAAGCGATTGCAGCACGTAAATGGCTTCCATTCCCTGCAGGCCGAAACATTCAAACAAGAGCGCCAACACGCCGTTGTTGCTGCCCGATTGCAGCTCCTGGCGCAGCCGGTGGACCTTGGAAACCCCATCCTGCGCGGTACGCAATTGATCGATAAACACCCGGCTGCAACGGCGGCCCAATGCTTCATCATTAAAAAGTTCACCCAGGGTACGGCTGGCGCCGTCGAGCTCGCGATCGTGCGCCTGGCGCAAGAATAGATCGAACGTGCTCGGACCGTCGGGCAGGTCTTCTTCGGCCAGTTCCAGCAGCGGATCGTAGCCGGACGACACATCGGTCGAGGCCTGGATCAACGTGCCGTGGGGGCCTTCTACTGTGACCTGCATCGAGGGCTCGGGGGCGAAATCGGCCACCCGGTCATCTTCGGCAGCCTGCAGGTTCGTGATCATCGAGTTGACGTTATTCAGTCGCGAACCCAATTGTTCCTGCAGCGTTTCCAAATGGCTGGTAAAGGTCAGTCCCTCGGCGTCGTCGAGAATCTCCTCGCCCGACTCGAGGACCGCCTCGGTCAAACGGCGCACCAACACGTCGCGGGCCTGCCGCAAAATCGACAATGCTTGGTACCGATCGCTCATTTCCAAGCCGCTTTCTAGAGAAACTGCCGCTTTCTAGAGAAACTGCCGACCGACCCCGACTGCCCGAATCGATGGTGCCGCGCTCGCACGCCCAGCGCTGGCGCGGTCCTCAGACACTAGCGCGGCCGCGCTCCTGGTCCCTTTAGATTAGCCAGTCAGGCGGGTAAGCGCCAAATCTTTTCCATTTCCGTAGGCAGCCGCGTGGTCCCAGCGGGGGGCAGTTCCGTGGGTTTCTTGGGTGTGCGCGGGGCCGCTCGCAGGGCGCCGGACAGGCAAACCACCGACACCAAAAGGGCCAGGTTCACCGACAGCCAGAACTTGCGCCGCTGGCTCAGACGCTGCGCTGCCGGACTGCGACCCACCAGCATCGAGGAGAGCCCAAAGGCGGCCATGGCCAACAGCAGCTTGACACCCAATGCTGCGTGGTACCAAGCAGGAAGCTTGGCGGCCGACATCGTGGCCACCACGTTGTACAGGCCGCTCACCAAGAGAAAGCCGATCGCTACGTGGACCACCATGGCCCAGCGTCCACGTACCGCATCGTGTAGTTGCTGACGCTGCTCGCCAGGCAGTTTCTCGATGGCGGGCACCAGCGCCACCCGGGCAAACAACGTACCGCCCAGGGCGGTCGCTCCCGCCAAGATGTGCATCCAACGC
>CAYSXM010000069.1:0-11053 GCA_964434905.1 uncultured Pirellulales bacterium
CACTCGACGATCTGTGGTTTGGCGCGGTCGTCGAGCAGGTGGGCGCTGAAGCCGCGACCGAGTTGTGGCCGATCAATCGGCCTTACCGGGCGCCGGCCGTGAAGCTGCAGTCGGTTCGCCCCAAGGCCAAGCCGCGAACCAGCCTGTTGGTGCCGCCGCCGCGGGGCGGCGGCCGCGCGCTGTTGGGGTTATATGATCGCTTGTCGCAGGTGGGTTGGTTGGGCCGCGGCGGCAGCTTTGGCTCGAACAACTGGGCCGTCGATGGGACAAAAACCGCCAGCGGCAAGCCCATGTTGTGCAACGACCCGCACCTGGGGTTCTCGCTCCCCTCGATCTGGTATGCGGCGCACCTCTCGGTGGGCGGCAAGAATCTGGCGGGGGCCACCTTTGCCGGTGGGCCCGTCATGGTGATCGGCCATAACGACCAGGTAGGGTGGGGCCTGACCAACATGCAGGCCGATGCGGTCGATCTGTTCTTGGAGAAGGTCGATCCGCAAGATCCGCTGGTCTATGAACACCGTGGTGAAAAAAAGCGCATGCAGCGAGTCGCCGAACAGATCGTCATTCGCGGCGCGGAAACCTCGATCCTGAATGTCGATTCCACGGTCCACGGCCCACTCATCCAGCGGGGCGAACAGAACGTGGCGCTTTGTTGGACCGGCTTGGGCCCCACGCGTGATTCGCTGGCGTTTTGGCAGGTCTCGCGGGCCACGAACCTCGATCAGTTTCTGGCCGCAGTCGACAACCTGACCGTGCCCGCCATGAACGTGGTCTATGCCGACACCGCGGGGCATATCGCCCTGCACCCCTGTGGCGCAATTCCCCGGCGCATTTCGGGCGATGGGCGCGTGCCGGTGGATGGTGCGTCGGGCGACTACGATTGGGAGGGAACGTTGCCGCGTGCCGAGTTGCCGTTGGCGATCGACCCCGCGGAACACTTTGTTGCCTCGGCCAATGCCCGGCCGCAGCCACTGGATTACCCGCACTATCTGGGTTGGATGTGGGATCCTAATTATCGCGCGCGGCGGATCGAACAGATGCTGACCGCGGCCCAGGGGTTAACGGTCGATTCCATGAAGGCGATTCAATACGACCACTACGACATGTGCGCCGAGCGGTTCTTGCCCGCCATGCTCGAAGGGGTGCGCGGCGCCACGGAACTCGACGAAGTGGCCCGTCGCGCCGTGGGCGAACTGGAACACTGGAACTATGTCTGCGATGTCGAGGCCGTCGGGCCGACCATTTGGATGAAATGGTTCGACTTGTATCGCCAGGCCGTATGGAATGACGAGTGGCCCGCTCGAGGTTTGCCGCTGTCGGGCGGTTCGTGGGGCTTTTCCAGCAACAATCGCCGCGAGCCGGAGCTTGAGGTGCTGGAATACCTGACGCGGGAATTGCCCCAGTCGAAATGGTTTAACGACCAGGCCACGCCGGCACGCGAGTCGCGAGACGACGTGTTGCGCAGCTCGTTGCGCGCGGCTGTCGCGGCCCTGCGCAAGGACCACGGTGACGATGTACCAAGCTGGAAATGGGGCCAATTCAATGTCCTGCGCATCGCCAGTTTGGCGCGCAGCCCCGAACTGGCCCGCGAAGGAGGTCCCGTGGTGGGCGACGAATTCACCGTGAACCCCGGGGGCGACCTGGGGGGCGTGGGCGGAGGCGCGTCTTGGAGGATGATCGTCGATTTCGGCAACCCGCGCACCAGCGTGGGGGTGTATCCAGGCGGTCAAAGCGAGAACCCCGAGAGCCCGCACTACGACGATCTGATCGCGCTGTGGGCTCGGGGGGACTATTTCCCGCTGCACGCCGTGGGATCGGCCGCGGAATTGCCGGCCGAGGCCAGGCGTTCGTCGACCATCTTTACGCCGTAAGGAAACATGGGATTGGCGAGGCACGCGGGCCTGGCCGGTGGGGTGCGCTCTTTCCGCCAGAGGGCCACTGAGATAGCCTCTAGAATAGAGGCCGCTGCGGTTTGCAGCGCCGCTGCGATCGCATTTCGGCTCGACCCTGGCAGTGGGTCCGCCGGCCACGGAAGGAGGCCCATGCCTCATCCACTCGAACTTCAGGTGGGCGCGCTGCGCGGCGCCGCCCGGCGACTGGTCTATCGGCGCGGCCTGGGCTGGACCGTGGCCGCCACGTTGGCCGTGGCGCTGGCCTGGTGCTTGCTCGACCTGGGGCTGCACCTGTCCGACCCAGGTTTGAGGTGGATGGGTTCGTCCGCGGTGGTGGCCACGGCCCTGGCAAGTGCCTGGCGGTGGTTGGTGCAACCGCTGCGAGTACCCTTGTCGAGCGTGGCGGTGGCGCGGCGCGTGGAAGGGCGTTTTCCCGAATTGGGCGAGCGCCTGGCCAGCGCCGTCGATTTTCTGGGCCGCCCCGACGACGCACTGGCCGGTTCCAGTTCCCTACGGCGGGCGGTCATCGCCGACTCGACCGCCGCGGTCGAATCGCTGCGGCTGGCAGACGTGCTGGAACCTCGCCCCGCGCGCCGCGCCATGGGCGCGGCGCTGCTGGCACTCTCGGCCTGCGTGGCACTGCTGCTGGCCAACCCGGCCGGTTTCTCCGTGGCCACGATGCGCTTGCTGTGTCCGTGGCGGACGATCGCCTGGCCGCAACAAAACCACCTGCGTTTAATCGATCCGGTGCGTGTGCTGGCAATAGGGCAGCCGCTCGATGTGCGCGTGGTCGATGCGCGTGGCGCCGCGCTGCCCGACGAGGCCTGGCTGTTGGTACGCCCGCGCGAGGCCGATGTCAACACGCCACCCGAACGGCTGCCGCTGGTGCTGGTCGACGGAGCGCTGTTCGCGCGCCGTGAGGCAGTGTCCGGGCCGCTGGCGTATCGCGCCGTGGGGGGCGACGACGACAGCATGCCCTGGATCGAAGTCGCTCTGGTCAAGCCACCCGAATTGCTCAGCTTGCAGGTCCGACTGGTGCCGCCTGCGTACACCGCCTGGCCAGCGGTCAACTCGCCGCCCGATGTGCGCGCCCTGCGCGGCACACGCATCGAACTGGTCGGCAAGGCGAACAAGCCGTTGACCAGTGCACACGTGCGCCAGTCTGACGGCGCGGAGTGGGCCCTGGAAGTCGACGCGGGCGGGGCCGGGTTCTCGCTCAGCGCCAGCGTGGAGAAACCGTGGGTCGTCGATCAACCTGCCCGATGGCGGCTACTGCTGGAAGACGCGGACCGCCTAGTGGGGGGCGAAACGACCGAATACGAATTGCAGCCCCTGGCAGATCTGCCACCAACGGTCCACATCGATACGCCCCAGGGCCAGCTATTTCTCACCCCCGCCGCGCGGATTCCGATCCGCGCCGTAGCTCGCGACGACCTGGCCGTACGCGACGCGGACCTGGTGGTGACGGGACCGCCCACCGAATCGGCAGCCTCTACGCCGATCCGGCTGCCGCTGTTTCGCGGACCGGAAACCATGCCCACCGTGGGCCAAGAGAACTCGACGGGAGACCTCGATCACCGTGATCCGGCCAGTGCGGAGGTACGCAGTCGAATCTTGGAAACCACCTGGGACCTGGCCGCGTTGCACTCGGCGGCGGGGACCGAATGGACATTGGTGATCGAAGCGCACGATTATCAACCAGCGCTTGGCAGCAGCCAGCCTTTGCGGGTGCAAGTGATTTCGTCCGCAGAGCTACAAAGCCGCATGGCCGAGCGGCAAGCGGTGGTACTTTCCGAGTTGACGCGGCTTTTGGAATTGGAACGTGAGAGCCAAGCGCGCGCCGCGGAAGTCGCCCAGCAGTGGCGCGGCGTGGGCGCCCTGCGTCGACAAGACGTCGACCACTTGCAAGGGTCGGAACTGAGCCAGCGCCAGGTCGAGCGAGGGCTGGTCAGCCCTGGAGAAGGCGTGCGCGAACAAGTGCGCTCTCTGTTGGCCGACATCGCACACAACCAGCTCGACGCGGAGGGAGTCGCGCAGCAATTGACCGCCGTGCTGGAAGAACTGAATCGGCTCGAGGCCGAGCCGTTGCCCGCCGCGCGCCGGGAGTTGACGGCGGCGATCAAGGCCTCGCAACCCGCCAACGAGCGCCCGGCAGCCGGCGGACAAGCCGAGGCGACGCACGCGCCGAACGACGTGGCGGCGTTGGAAGCAGGACTGGCCGGCGCGCACCAGCAGCAGTCGGCCATCGTGGCCTCGTTGGAACGCTTGACCGAGTCCATGCGACAGTGGGACAATTTTCGGCGATTTCATCGAGATCTAGGGCAACTGCGCGACGCACAACAGGCGACCGCCACGGAAACCAGCCAGGTGGGCCAGCGCACTTTGGGACGCGACCCCAGCGAATTGGAACCTCAGGAGCGAGCCGACCTCGACCGGCTGGCCAATCGCCAGCAATCGCTGGGAGACCAGTTGGAGCGTCTGCAGCAAGACATGGCACAAATGGCCAGCGAGTTGGCCGAGCAAAATCCGACCGGGGCGGCCACCTTGGGCGACGCGCTCGAGCAGTTGGCGCGCTCGGCGGCCGCAGGCTCGGTGCGCGAAGCGGGGCGCAGCCTGGCGGCCAATCGCGTGGCGGAAGCAGCCGAAAAGCAGTCGCAGGCACTCGACGACTTGCAAGAGACGCTCGACATTCTGGCCAACCGTCGCGAGAACGAGTTGGCCAGCCTGGTGCGCAAGCTGCGACAGGCCGAGGCGGAATTGGCAGCGCTGCGGGACGCGCAAGCCGGCGTACAGTCCCGCGCCGCGGCAGCGGCCCGCGCTGCGCCAGGCGCTGATCGCCAACGAGCGCTCGAGCAGGCAGCGCGGGACGAGCGCGCCCTGGCGGAAGAATCGCAACGACTGGCGCGGCGAGTTGAGCGATTGCAGGCAGCGCAGGCCGGCCAATCGCTCAGTCAGGCGGCGCAGTCGCTGGCACAGGCCGGCCAGGCCGACGACTCGGGTGATACGGACGCGGCGGCCGATGCGGAACAAGCCGCTGCTCAGGCCTTGGCCGACGCGCAGCAAGCGCTGGCCCAACAGCGTCAGCAGGCAGAGGGCGATCTGGCTCAAGAACAATTGGCCAAAAGCGACGCGGCAATTCGCGCGTTGGCCGCGCGCCAGGAAGAGGTATTGGCCGAGACGGTGCGGCTGGCCGAATTAGAGCGCGCGGCCGGGCAGCTCTCGCGCGCCCAGACCAGTTCGCTATTGCAGTTAAGCGGGGAGCAAGCGGCCCTGGTAGAAGAAGCGCGCTCGCTGGCCGAACGCTTCGATGCGGCCGCAGCGTTTGCCTTTGCGCTGGAAGAAGCCGGGGCGGAAATGCAGCGCGCGGCGGCGCTTCTGACACATCGGCAATTGGGCCTGCCGACCCAGGGGGCGGAAACCAAGGCGGTCACTCGGTTGCAGCAGCTACTCGAGGCCCTGGCAGAGGACCCACCCCGACCGGGCGACGCACAGCAAGCCGAAGCTGGCGGCGCGGCCGACGCAGGGGGTGGCCCGCAAGGATCGGGCGAGCCCTCGCTCGACGTGGCACAAATCAAACTCATTCGCCTGCTTCAGGTGGAACTTAACTCGGCCACTCAACAATTGGCCCAGGAACTGGCGTCCCAGCCGCAGCCTTCGGCCAGCGATATCCAACAACTAGCTCGTTTTACGGCGACCCAGGGCCGGTTGGCCGATATGGTGCGCGATCTGGCGCCCCCGCTCGACGAGAGCGCGCCGCAAGACGCCGCCACCCCATCGGCGCCGGAAGATGTATTGGATCTTCCACCAGACGGCAACCAGTTACCCGAGGAGGGCCGATGACCAGACAGTGGATCGCAGGCTGGGCCGTGGTATGGGCGATTGCCGGGAACGCATACTGTCCGACGATCGCGCGCGCCGCGGCACTCCAGGCAGATAATGGCGGCGGTGCGGCAGACGATGAAGAATCGTCGGTCGACGCACAATTGCAACAGGAGCTGGATGCCGCATTGTTTGAAGGACTCGAAAGCGAACTCGCGCAGCCACCGGCCGCGGAGGCGCCCGGCGCGGATACTGAAACCAACGACGACGCGCCTGGCAGTCCAAGTCCCCACGACACCGCGACAGGCGACCCAACGCCCCACGCGGCGGACGCTACCGATCGTGCCGCGGGAAGCAATCCGTTGTACCGAGCAGGTTTGCGAATGCGGGCAGTTGAGCAACGACTTGGTGCCCGACAGATGGGCGAGGCAACCGCGCGGTTGCAAGCCGAGGTCGTAGCCGATCTCGATACCTTGTTGGAACAGGCGCGCCGCAGGAGCCCGCCCTCCTCTACGTCTAGCGGCAAACCAAAACCGGGCTCGCAGCGACAGCAGGTCGACCAGCCATTGTCCGGACCGGCGCAGCCTAGCGCGCAGCCAGGCGGTACTCCGGGCGACGCGCGCGACTCGACGGCCGGCGTGCGAAACCAGGCGCCTGAAACCCCCGAGGTCGCCCCGGTGGAGGACCTGATGAAAGTGCTGTGGGGGCATTTGCCAGAGCGAGTTCGAGAACAGATGTTGCAGGGGCCCGGCGAGCAGTTCTTGCCCAAATACCAGACCTTGTTGGAAGAATATTTTCGCAACCTGGCCCGCGTGCGGAGCGATTCTCCATGAACATCAGTCGACCTGGTCCGACCACTCTGCGGCGCGCGCGCTCCGCCTGGCTGCCAGGGGGCCACTGGCGGGGAATGGTTCTAGCATGCGTTGGGTGGCTGAGCTGCAACGCATCTGGCCGGGCGGCGGAACCGGCACGCGACCCCGCGGCGACCGAGGTGGTCACTCCGGTCACGGTCGAAGCGGTGGCGCGGGGACTGAAGTTCTTGGCCACGCAACAACAGCCCGACGGATCGTTCGGGACCGGCAGCTACGGGCGCAACGTGGCGGTGAGCGCGCTGGCGGGTATGGCTTTCATGTCGAGTGGTAGCACGCCGGGGCGAGGTCCACACGGCGAACAAGTATCGCGGTGTTTGGACTTCGTGCTGGCCAATACTCAAGATAGTGGTTTTGTGAACGTGCCGGGCTCGACCAGCCATGGTCCCATGTATGGCCACGGTTTCGCCACGCTGTTCCTGGCCGAATGTTATGGCATGTCGCCGCGCGACGATGTGCGCGACAAGCTAGCCCGCGCGGTGAGCCTGATCGTGCAAACGCAAAACCGCGATGGTGGGTGGCGCTATCAGCCTGTACGGCGCGACGCCGATATTTCCGTCACCATTTGCCAGGTCATGGCGCTCCGCGCGGCGCGCAATGCCGGCATTCATGTTCCGCACGAAACGGTCGAACACTGCATCGAATATGTGAAGCGCAGCCAGAACCCCGATGGAGGCTTTGCCTACATGATTCAGGGCGGTGCCAGTGGTTTCGCGCGCTCGGCTGCCGGGGTGGTGGCGTTGTACAGCGCAGGCATTTACGAGGGCCCCGAAATCGAGCGGGGGTTGGAATATCTGCTCGCCGAGTTGCCGAAGAGCGGGAACCGTGAAACGCACTATTTCTATGGCCAGTATTACGCCGTGCAAGCCATGTGGCATGCTGGTGGCGATCACTGGTCGCGCTGGTACCCGGTCATTCGCGACGAGCTGGTCGCACGCCAACGGCCCGAGGGGGCCTGGGAAGACACCATCTCGCGCGAATATGGCACCGCCATGGCCTGCGTGGTGTTGCAGATACCCAACAATTATCTTCCCATCTTCCAGCGATAGACGGGAGCACTCGTGGCGCGTTCCACCGTGACCGTTGCTGGGGGCTGGGCCCGCCGTTGGGGCTGGATTTGGTTGCTGTGCTGCGGAGTTGGCGCACGCTGCGCATTGGCGCAGACCAACGCTTCCGGCCAGGCCAAGACCGGGTCGACCGCCGCCTTGCCCGCGAGCGCCGCGCGCGCGGCCGCCGTTTCGCCAGGATTGCCAGCCGTGGCGTTCGACGGCCGAAACTGGCAAGCACAACTGGTCGCGATCGCTGCCGATGGCACTGTCGAATTGTCGGTCGAAGGCCAAGTCGTACGCCTGGCGCCAGGCGAATTGCTCACTTGGGGTGCTCCCCGGGAAACTGCCGGACGGCCCCATCTGCTCGGGGCCAACCAGTCGCTGTGGGTGGGCGACATTATCGCGGCGGACACGGAACAAGTGCGGCTCACATCGACCAGCCTGGGCGAGGTGACCCTGCCCGTGGAACTGGTTTCGGGCGTGGCCTGGTCGGTACCCAGTTTTCCGGCCGCGCGCGATGAAGCCTTCGCGCGCGTGTCTCAAGGCACGGCGGCTCGCGACCGGCTGTGGCTGGAAAATGGCGATGTCTTGGAGGGCGATCTGGTCGCGCTGGCCGATGGCTCGCTGGGCTGGCGTGGCGCGGCGGGGGAAACCACGGTGCCGCAGAGCGCTGTGTCGGCGCTGGCCTATCGGCTAGATCGAGTTGGCCCACCAACGCGCACGGCGCCCCGCTGGCTGGTAGGGTTGGCCGATGGCAGCCTGCTGGCTTGCCAACAGGTGGTGTGCGATCGCGCTGGCTGGCAACTTGCCCTGACCGACACCATCGGTTGGCCCACACCGGCATCGGCAGTGATCTTTGTGCAGGCGTTATCGGGGCGCGGCCGGTATCTTTCTGATCGAGAGCAGGCCGGGTATCGGTTCCTGCCCTATTTACAGGGAAACCACACGTTGGCTCGCGATCGCTGGCCAGGTGGCCGAGTGCTGCGCGCGGGGGGCCGACCCTATGCCAAGGGATTGGGCTCGCATAGCGCGGCGCGCGTGACCTATCGCGTCGAGCCAGGCGAGGGCCGGTTGCTGGCACAACTGGCCATCGACGACTCGGTGGGCCACCAAGGCAGCGTGGTGTTTCGAGTGTTTCTCGATAACACGGTTGCTTTTACGAGCCCCGTGGTGCGCGGAGGCGATGCACCGCTGCCGATGTCGGTCGACGTGGGGGCCGCCAGCAGTATCAGCCTGGTGGTGGACTATGCCGACCATGCCGACCAAGGCGACCTGGCACTGTGGCTCGACGCACGCTTGGTTCCGCCAGTAGCCCGTTGAACCCGACTTTTTTTCATGAGCCTTCTGCTGCGGAGCCGAACGTGTCGCGCCTGCTGCGGTCAGACGCGCAGTACACGGACCGACTCGATCACCTGATCGACGGAATAGAGTTTTCCCTGACCACTGCCAGGGCAGACCTCGCAGGTGGCCTTCCAAGCGGCCGGATTACGCACGTTGGAATCCCAAAACGGCCACGTGCGGCACTGCCGAGGGCGGTCTTCGTAGACGGTGCATTTGCGTTTCTCCTGGTCGAAAAAATCGCAGTCGCCGTTGGGCCGCTCGGTCAAACTTTTTCGAACGCCCACCTGGCGCACATATTGTCGCTCGAACAGCTCGACGGAGAGGCCCAGACGCGCCGCCAAGGCCTCGATTTCGGCCTTGTTGACCCAGACGAAACCTGGCGCGCCGGTGCAGCAGTCTCCACACTGGGTGCACTCAAACCGCAAGCCGTCTTGGAACCAAGGTACATCACTCATCGATTACTTCCGGAGAAGGGTGATTCCCAATCAGCCATGGTGGGAGAACGATGCCAGTTCCGACAAGGCCCACACGGCATGGTCGATGTGCTCGTCGGTAACACCATGCCCCACGCTAAATCGCACGGTGCCACCGGTGGCCAAGGTCCCCAGCGCCCGATGCATGCCAGGCGCGCAGTGCAACCCTGCTCGCGTTTCGATGCCGAACGAGCTGTCCAGCATCGCCGCGAGTTCCTGCGGATCATAGGCCTCGTGGGTCAAGCTGACAACGCCCACGCCATGGTCGGGCGCATCGTCACCGAACAGGCGAATGCCGCGCACGGCCCGCAATCCCTCGCGCAGGCGTTGGGCCAAGTTGCGCTCGCGCTGCGCGACCTGCGGCAACCCTTCGTCCAACACGGCTCTGGCGCCTGCCGCCAGGCCGCACAGTCCGGGCGCGTTCAGGTTACCGGCCTCGAATTTGTCTGGCAGTTCCTCGGGCTGCCGATCGATCTCGCTGTGCGAACCTGTGCCGCCCTGGCGATGGGGCGCCAGGTGTGCTTCGACCCCAGGGGCCACGTACAGAAAACCGGTTCCCAGGGGGCCCAGGGCGCCTTTGTGCCCGGGTGAGGCGAGCAAATCGACCGGCCATTGCGCGACATCGATGGGCACGTGGCCCACCGCCTGTGCGGCGTCCACCAGCACCAGCGCGCCGGCCCGTCGCGCGACTTCGGCCATCTGCGCCACGGGCAACACGGCGCCCGTCACGTTCGACACCTGGGTAAGAACAACCAGCCGGGTGTGGGGGCGCAGCGCTTGTCGCAGCGAGTCGACTGAGTACAGGCCTTGTTCGGCGACCGGCAACAAGGTGACGTCGACCTGGCGATCGGCCAGATGCCGCAGCGGGCGCAGGACCGAATTGTGATCGCCCTGCCCGGCCACCACATGGTCGCCCGGCCGTAAAAGCCCATGCAGAGCCAGATTCAAGCTGTCGGTGCCGTTGAGTGTGAACAGGACGCGTCGGGCGTCGACGCCCCCCAGCAAGGCCGCGACCGCTCGTCGCGCCAGGTCCACACTTCGCCCCGCCTCGATCGCCGCGCGCGACGAACCGCGCGCAGGCGCCGCGCCGCAGCGGCGCTGGTAATCGTCGACGGCGCGGTAAACCGCTTCGGGCTTGGGCCAACTTGTGGCCGCGTGATCTAGATAGACTCGACCAGGCTGGTTCATCGCGCTGGATGTCAAGAGGCAATTGGCCGCCCGAACTTGCCGGGCCCCACCTGGCAAGCCCCGGCACGAGGGGCGGGATGTACTACCCGCCGATTTGGTACATGGCCCGTTCGGGTCGAACGAAATGGTCGGTATTGATTCCGTGCGCGGCGCGTTTATGAGCCACGCAATCGCGTAGCAATTGGGCTAGGTCTAGGTCGTCGGCCCCCGCCCGCAGCGCGGCCCTGGCGTCCCATTCCTCCAAGGAAAACAAGCAATTGCGCAGCTTGCCTTCGGCGGTGATACGCAGCCGGTTGCAATCGCCGCAAAACGAATCGGTGACGGGGTTGATCAGACCGATACGGCCGGCGCCGTCGACGAAGCGATAGTCGGTTGCCGGCTGGCTGGGGTTGGCACGTGGCACCGGCTCCAGGGGGCCGATC
>CAYSXM010000070.1:0-10924 GCA_964434905.1 uncultured Pirellulales bacterium
GGTCGCGCGGGCGTTGTCTGGCGGGTACCAACTGGGAAACGCTCCGCGACGGCCTAATGGAACCCGGTGCACTCAGAGTGTTCCTCTTCGGCTTCACGGCAGAGGGCTGGTACATGATGCCGGCTGGTTTGCCTGTCAGCTAGCATTCAGTTTTGTAGGGTCGGTTCGTTCGTGGAAGAGCTTTTTTCTGCCGGATCGCCGCTCTCGGCGGATGCTTCGCCCTCGGCCAGGGCGTGATGTTCTTGAGCAGCGCCGCGATAGACATTGACCTCGACCGGGTTGGTCGCCAAGGCGGCCAGTTGTTCGAGCGCTTGGGCCGCCAGCGCATGCGTTGGTCGATGGTCTGGCAGCGCCGCAAGGATTACTTCGGCCAGTTCGAGCGCCAATTGTGCGTGGCCTTCTTCCAACGCGCGTTGTGCCCGTGCAAGAACCGGATCGGTGCCTCCGGCGACCTCTAACAGCGCGGCCGAGCGGTCGGCGACCGGTCCGGGATTCAAGTGCCCTGGCTGCATGTCGTACCAGCCGGTGTACTGGCGGTAGATTCCACTAGCACCCCATTCCACCCGGCCATATAGCGGTTGCAAGTAAGGCAACGAGGCCAGTTCGGGCGGAAGCCGCAGCGTGCGCTGCAATTCTTCCAAAGAGATGCCACGGTTGAGGGCCTTGATGGTCTCGTCGTGAACATGCCGGATGGCCGCTGCATAATTGGCCAGCACCGCATCGACTTCGTTTGCGCCCACCACAGCCAGGCTGTGCGAGGGGGCCAAGAAACGCGGCTTCAGGGTGCGCATGCGTTCGAGCGAGGCGATCCAACCCCGCACGGGGCGGTCGGGTTTCATCGGGCTGGCCAGCATGGGAAAGGCCGCGTACCACAGGTCGCCGGGGCAGAGTACGCCCAGGTCGGGCAGCCAGACCATCAGATGGTCGAGTGTTTCCCCCTCGGTGTGAAACAGCTCAAAGCGCACCCCTCCGAGGGTAAATTTGTGTTCGCTCTCGAAGGTGATATCGGGCGGGCGATAGCCTTGCACCACCTTGCGAGGATCGAGCCCCAGTACGATGCCGCGCCGCTGGGCCGGCAGGGCAGATCCCCATTGAATGGTGTTGAGGCGAGTGTTGTAGCCGTAGATCAGGCGGAATTTTTCCATTTCCTCGCCGTGCTTGGCCTGGGCGATGACTTGCACGCCCTCGCTCCAGAAAACGCGTGCCCCGTTGATATGATCGCCATGGTGGTGGGTATAGATGATCGTCTTGACTGGCAGATCGCCCTGGCCGCCATCGGCAGCCAGACGAGCCCGGAAATCTGCGAGAATCTGAGCCGCGGCCAGGGGGTTCTCGGTCGTATCGATAACGACCAGACCCTCGCTGGTAGCGACTAGAATCACGTTCCCCAGGGCGTAACCCGAGGCCAGGTAGACGCCGTCGACTAGGTGTTCGATTTGGGGTTTGTCGGTTCGCAATTGCGCGCCTAGCCGGTGGGGGCTCGCGGTAAGCAAACCCAGCACCACGGCAGCGCTCGCCAAGAAACGCATCATGAGATTCGTGTACCTGTTCGGGTCGATCTAGGAGGTAGTTGTAGCGCTGGCAGTATGACGCAGGGGACTCGATCTGGAGCAGCCGCGGAGACACCGGCAGAGGCTAATCCGCGATCGAGGTGGCCGAAGTCCCGGTCTTGGAAAGAGTCTGGCGGTCGATTTGGCCGTCGTCAAGCGCCAGCGAGCAGACAACCCCAGGGGCCCCGTTGAAAAAAGCCATCGTGGCATTTTTCAACCTCGCCAGGTGCGGAGCACAGCGCCGCACGGCTCGCAAAACAACGACTTACGTCGCTGTTTTGACATCGCATTCATGCGATGACGCAGCCCGTTGAATCCTTCGACGGGCTGCCTGGGGGAATCAACTACCCTATAGGTAACGCCGAGGCAGCCTGATACTGCTGAATTCGCCCCGATTTGGTACAAACCAGTAGTTCGGTCAGCTGTTCCCCAAGCACCGGGCAGGCCGCGGCGAATACTCTGGTATCGCGCCAGGTAGCGACCGAACAGTTCATGCCCTGAGCCCGAAGTTTTCATGAGCCTTCTGCTGCGGAATCGAATGCGTCGCGTGTGCTGCGTCAAACCGCCATCGTCCCTGGATCAGGTATTCACCAAAACGCCCCAGAGCACTGGCAAAGCCGACGGCACCCGATCACGGTTTTCCTGGCAGGCAAAGCACCTTCGACTCCTCGCGACGAAGTTCATGAATAATCCGGGCTGAGCACACGGCGGCAGCAGTTCCCGAGCGTCATTTCACTCGTGGTAGGCATCGATGGCAAAAAAGAAACCGTTAGCCAATACACGCCCCGCTTCCATTCCGGCCAGCGTGGCGCGCGACACGGCACGGCCTAGCGGCGGCGCCGAGCCGGTACGGCCCAGCGGCGCGCGGGAACTGGTGGAATCGCTGGTGATTGCCTTCGTACTGGCGTTCTTGTTTCGCACCTTCGAGGCCGAGGCATTTCAGATTCCGACGGGGTCGATGGGTCCGACCTTGATGGGGCGGCACAAAGAGGTCGATTGCCCAATGTGCGGCCACATCTATCAAGTGGGAACTAGCGAGGAAGTGGACCAGGATACGAGTCTGCCGATTCGGCAAAACGAAGTCGTGGCGTGTACCTGTCCTATCTGTCGATTCACGACGTCGGTGGGGCCAGACGACCCCCAAGAATCCACGCCCTCGTACAAGGGTGATCGTATCTGGGTCAACAAGGCGATTTACGAGTCGGACGATCCGAAGCGTTGGGATGTGGCGGTGTTCAAATTCCCTGTTCAGGGCGACGTGAACTACATCAAGCGCATTGTGGGTCTGCCTGGTGAAACGGTCGAGTTGTTGCGAGGCGATGTCTATCAATGGGATGCGCAGGCGCCGCGCATGGTGGCCAAGCCGGGGCCCAAGGTGCTGGCGATGATGCAGCCGGTGGATGATAGCGCGCAGGTGGTCGACGCGCTGCTCGACGCGGGGTTTCCCAGTCGCTGGGGGGCGTCGGCAGGAGCACAATGGACTACCGCTGACCGGGGGCGCTCGTTCGTGCTTGAGCAGCCTGTGCAATCGCCCGAGTGGTTGCGATTCAGCAATTATGTACCCAGCTACGAGGATTGGCAGAAGATCGAGCAGCAGAAGCCTTTGGGAGAAACGCCCCGGCCGCAGTTGATCTCGGATTATTGCGCGTTCAACACGTCGGCCCGGATTGGCTATGAAGGACAGCCACGCCCTGACCGAGCCCCTTCGGGCAGCGCGTTGGGCCTGCATTGGGTGGGCGATTTGATCCTGGAGGTTGACTTGGAATTGGCAGGCCACAGCGGCCAGGCGCTTTTGGAGCTTGTCGAGGCGGGCCGCAGATTCCAATGTCAGGTCGATCTGGCGACGGGGCAGGGGACAATGCTGCTGGTAGGAGAACCAGCCTGGTCGCAGAAGTTTTCCACCGAGTTGCGAGGACCTGGTCGGTTTGCGTTGCGGCTGGCGAACGTGGACGATCGATTGTTGCTCTGGATCGACGATGAGTTGGTGGCCGAGGCCGACTATTCCGCGTTAGGACTGGCCAGCCTGGTCCCCACGGCCGACGATTTGTCACCTGCCGCGGTGGCGGTGCAGGGCAGTCGGGCCACGGCGCGGAATCTGCGCATCTTTCGCGACGTGTATTACGTGGCCTACGGGTTCGAAGAGAGCTTTCAGGGCTTGATGCCCATCAGCGATTTGCTGTCGTACTCGCGTCGCAATACTTGGGACGTACCGCGCGGCGAAGTGGCCACGCTGCTATCGACCCCGGATATGTGGCCCCAAGCCTATGGCCAGAAAAACCGTCGCTGGCGCTTGTACGAATTGGAAGATGACGAGTTCTTGGCACTGGGCGACAATAGCCCCAATAGTAGCGACAGCCGGTTCTGGCCTAGCGATGCATCGCTGTCGCGCGACCTGTTGATCGGCAAGGCGATGTTCGTCTATTGGCCGCACGCCTGGCCGGTGTATCCTCACTTTCGGATGCGGTTTCGCGGGAATGAGTACGACGTGCCGTTCTATCCGAATTTCAAACGCATGCGATTGATTCGCTAGCGGACATAAATTGGATTCGACAAGATCCAGGGTCGACGCTCGCCGGCGATGTTGAGCCAGACCTCGACTCGGTAGATGCCCTGCTCGGTCACCGGGTGCTCCCACTCTCGCCCCATGGCTGTGGTTACTTCCTGGCCGTTGCGCAGTAACCGCCAAAAGCCTGGCAGCGTGGCGGCGCCACGAAGTTTTAGCCCTGTCGTCAGGGAGAGTTCGCTGCCCACGGGCCAGTGCTGGTCGGCCGTTTCCGCCTGCAACACGAAGCCGGTGGGGTCGCCCAGCCAATCGAACGCGACATAGGCCCGGCTGTTCTGGAGCGCTTCGTGCACGGCTTCAGGCGTTTGCGCGGGCAATAGCAGGTGGGTGCTCACGTGACGGAAGCTGCGTTCATACGGATCGAGGTCGATGGCGAACACGCGATCGCCCGGCTTGCGATCTTTAATCAAGGCCTTGAGTAGCGTGACTTTCTCAGGATCGAGTTCGGTAATTGGTTCGCCCACGCCGTCGAGCACCTTGATTTTTCCCAGCTCGGTAAGAACCGCCGAGGCGCCTGTGTTGTGGTGTGAATCGTTGCCGGCTACGCCGGTGTGGCGGGCAATCTGACACAGTTGGTCCCAGCGCGCCAGGTAATCTTGGGGATAGTCGAGCAGGGCTCCGAACATTTCTTGTGGAAACTTTTCGACCAGGGGCGCCAGCGTGAGCAGCGTTAACGGGTTCTGTAGGCGGGTCAGCAACTTGGCGTCGTTTTTCAGGTCGGCATGCGTGTTGTAGATTTCGTTGCCGGTGATTCCCTGGATTTGCCAATCCAGGCGCTCCTCGAGGTGGCACAAGAAAATCAGACCATCGTCGCGGCGAACCAGGTCGCAAAACGCTTGCGGCGAATCGGTCGATTCGTCTTTCAAACTGCGCGTGGGATAGGCCAGATATCCACCTGTTTCGGCGCCGGGCAGCACCAAAATGCCATCGAACATTCCCCGATGGCCATCGGTGACATAGTCGTAGTGGGGGGCCGGATGTTCGTTGAAGAGAATGATTCGCACGCCGGCGGCCTTGGCACCCGCCAAGACCTCTTGAAGCGGGGAACGGCTGTCGTGTGACAACAGCGAATGGGTGTGCATTACCGCGCGGTAATCTTCGAATCCGCTGGTCAGGGTCACGGCGCGATGTTCAGAGGCCAGCGCCGCCACCGCGGCACGCGTGGCCTGCAGCGCCTCGGGTCGCATGCGCTCGACGGCGTCGGCCTTAGTAACGGAGCCGGGCGTGGCAACCGCCAGACCAAGTAAGAGGAGCCGTGTTTTCGCTAGAACAGCCATCGGTCGCGCCATCGGGAAGAGGCTCCGAAGCATGTGTAGGAAGCGTGTTCTGCCGCGCGAAAACCAACCCTCGGATTTCCGCTCGTGGTTCTAGTGTAGCAGCAGCTTGACGGCCATGAACCCGCCGACAAACAGCACGAACAACACGAAGGTGGCGATTTCGAAATACTTTTCCAACAATTCCTTAACCGTGGGGCCGAACAGGTAGATACAAGTGGCGACACTAAAAAATCGGGCCGAACGACCCAATATCGAGGCCACCACTAGCGTGCCCAAGGGCACCTGGAATACGCCTGCCGCGATGGTAAACACCTTGTAAGGAATGGGCGTGAACGCGGCAGCGGTAATCGCCAGGAAGGCGTTATCGCGATATTTTCCCTGCACGTACTGGAATGTGTCGAGGTTGAAACCGGGAACATAGCTGAAGAAAAACTGGTCCACCGACTGCCACAAATGGTTTCCAATCAGCCAGCCGGCCATGCCACCCAGAACCGATGCCAAGGCGCTGACGCCCGCGTAGTAGAACGAGCGTTTTGGTTTTGAGACGCTGAGCGCGATTTGTAGGACATCGGGCGGGATCGGAAAAAACGAGCTTTCCGAGAACGAGATGACCGCGAGGGCTGGCGTGCCGTAGGGTGTGTCTGCCCAGTGCAGCACCCACCGGTATAGCCTGCGTAGCAGGTCGGCGACCCAACGAATCGGCTTAGAAACCGCGGAACCTGCGGAATTGCTCGGTGCCGGGCGCAAACTATTGGGATCGAGTTGCGGCATAACACGGTTCGGGTGTGGGGGTAGCGCCAGTTAGCGGCTGTCGGCCGTCTTTTTCCAATGGTCGCAGGCTGGATGCCTGTGCGGCGACCCAGGGGTACCATACACTTTAATCGTTGGACGTGGGAGCGGGACCACCTACCTCCAATCGCGGGGCTAGCCGCAAGTTGCCGGTGCACCCATACTTACGATCGCGCACATCGTGACGACCGACTTTTGGCGAGCGCGAACATGGCACCGCTGTCGAATTCCACGCAGGGCGAAGACTTTGGTTTCTCGCCCGACGAAGTGCAAGGCTTGTTGGCGTCGGTGCGCGGTGGTTCGGGCGAGGCCTTGGGACGGCTGATGGATGCCTGTCGGCGGTACTTGCTCGTTGTCGCGCGCGAGGAACTGGGCGATCAGCTACAAGGAAAGCTGGGCGCATCCGACGTGGTTCAGGAAACGTATGTAATCGCGCAGCAGAATTTTCCACGCTTCGAGGGCCATAGTGCAGAACAGTTGCGAGCGTGGCTTCGTCAGATTCTGTTGTTCACGGTATCAGACGCACACCGCAATTTTCGTGGTACCGCCAAACGCGATGTGGCCCGCGAGCTTTCGCTCGACGCGACGAGTCGGCCGGGGTTGTCGGACCTGCTGGCGACGCGCCAGGCATCGCCCAGCCAGCAGGCGATTGCCCGCGAGGACCACGAGCGATTGGAAGCGGCGTTGTCGCGGCTTCCCGATCACTACTTGCAAGTGATCGTGCTACGCAACCGAGATCGCAAATCTCTGGCGGAGATTGCCCAGTCGTTGTCGATTAGCGTGGAAGCAGCGCGCAAGCTGTGGGTACGGGCCGTGGAGTGTTTACAGCGAGAGATGTGCCCAGCCTCCGGGACCAGCGACCGAGCGAGCTAGCCATGTCGGAATTGTTCTTTGTCGGTTCCCAACGAGATGTTGTTGATCAAGGTTGCCAAGCAGGGTAAGTCGCCAACCCGGCACCGCGGATGGTTTCATGAAACTTCCGGACGACCAGCACTGGGAAGCGGAATTGGACTCTCTGGTCGAGGCGACCGACGCGGAGTTGGCCGCTGGCTCTCGGTCGTTGCCCGAAGGAGAGTTGCTGCCACCGGCTTGGCGCGATCGATTGGTAGATGCCCAGACCTGTCTGCGGCTGCTCGATAGTTATTGGCCGGCGTCAGGGTCGCCACCGCCACCGACCTGGCAAACAAGTGACGATCTAACGCCTCCGGACGGTGTCGAGCAGATCGTGCGTCCGCCGACCACGCGGCTGGGGCGTTTTGACATCTTGTGCGAATTGGGGCGTGGCGGCTGCGGCATTGTGTTCTTGGCGTTCGATCCCTGGCTCGATCGGCAGGTGGCGCTCAAGGTACCCCGCCCCGAAGCGTTGGTTTCCGCGGGCATGCGTCGGCGATTTCTGCGCGAAGCCCGGACCGCGGCCGGACTGAATCATCCGAACATCGTGCCGGTGTACGAGTCGGGTGAAGATGGTCCGGTGTGCTACATCACGTCGGAATATTGTCCGGCCAAGTCGTTGGCAGTTTGGCTGCGAGAACAGCCGGCACCCGTGCCGGCCCGCGCGGCCGCGGAACTCGTCTCGTTGCTAGCCGATGCGGTGGCCCTGGCACACGACCACGGTATTTGCCATCGCGACCTCAAACCAAGTAACGTGTTGTTGCGGCCGGCTGAGCCGGGCGCAGGCGATGGCGTAGTGCTCGAGAACGGACGGGCCGCGCTGGTTCCCAAGCTGACCGATTTCGGTTTGGCCAGCGTCGAAAAGTCGTCTCATGACGACACCCGTCAGGGTGCGCCGCTGGGAACGCCGTCGTATATGTCGCCCGAGCAGGCTCGCGGACAAATCGAACTGATCGGACCAAGAACCGACGTCTATGGTTTGGGAGCGATACTGTACGAGTTACTAACGGGCCATCCACCGTTTCGCGGAGAGACCGATTGGGACACATTGCGGCATGTACTCGCCGTCGAGCCGGTTCCACCCCGCATGTTGCGTCCCGAGATGCCGCGCGACCTGCAGTCGATTTGTTTGAAGTGTTTGGAGAAGGATATCTCGCGGCGATACGAGTCGGCCGAGCTGTTGCGAGACGACCTGCGCCGTTTCTTGACGGGGCGGCCGACCCTGGCGCGACCTTTGCCAACCTGGACCCGTGGTTGGCGCTGGGCCGTGAACCGACCGGCGCTGTCCGGACTGATCGGCGTATCAGGGGTGGCAGCGGCGCTGTTGCTGTCGGGCATGGTGCTGCATCATCAGCGATTGGAGCAAGCATTTATAGAATCGCAAAAGATGCAAGTCGCCGCTGAACAGCGCGAGCAAGAGATTCGGAACTATGTTTTTCCGGGTGATGTCAGGTTGGCATATCAGGCCTGGAAAGAAGATCGAGTCGGAGAGGCGAGGGGGTTGCTGGCGAAACACGTGCCCGAACCGGGACAAGAGGATTTGCGAAACTTTGCCTGGCGGTATGTGTGGCGTGCCACGCACCGAGAATTCGCACATCAGGGTGGACATGCCGGGGATGTGTTCTGCCTGGCTTATTCTCCGGATGGTCGGCGGCTGGCCAGTGGCGGTCGCGATGGCAAGGTGGTGCTGCGCGACGCCGCAACCGGGGTGGTGCAAAGCAGCATGCAGTGTCACCAGCACGATCTAAATGCCCTGCTGTTCACGCCCGATGGCAGCCGCCTGGTAACTCTGGGCGAGGATGGCAATCTGCGCGTGTGGAACGTGGAAACGGCCGTCTGTGAAAAAACGATTTCGGGTTTGGACAAGGGCCTATTGGCCATCGCCCTGGCGCCCCACGGCGCGGTGTTGGCGGTGGCTGGGCTAAGCGGTAGCGTGACCTTGTTGGACATGGCCACTTGGCGACCGCTGCGAACATCGGCCAGTGCACCGTTTTCGGTGCAATCGCTGCAGTTTGCCCCCGATGGTCGGCGGCTATTCGCGGCCCGCGGAGACAACGTGTTGGTATTCAACGCCGACGATCTGTCGATTGAAGCAGAAATCGAGGGGCATCGTTCTCCAGTGATTTCCTTGGCCATCGATGGCGCTGGGCGGTGGTTGGTCGCAGGCAGCGCTGATCGCACGGTTAGCGTTTGGGATCTTTCGAGTCTCGATCGAGTGGCGGTGCTGACAGGCCACCGCGCGCGCGTGGAAAGCGTGACCTTTTCTGCCGATGGGCGCTGGCTGGCGTCGGGTGGCAAAGACAGCACCGTGCGTGTCTGGGACACTGCTACGTGGACTTGCCGGAGGGTTCTACGTGGACATCGAGACCGCGTCTGGAGCGTTCGTGCCGCGCCCGAAGGGCCGTTTTTGGTCAGTGCCGGTTCCGACGGTGACGTGTGTTGGTGGCGGCCGGACGAGGCCGAGGAGATGGAAACGGTTGCTGGTCACCCGGGGGCCACGCATGTGTTGTCAAATACCCGCGGCTCGGTTTGGCTGACCGCCGGCGGAGGCGCCGTGGCCGGATGGAACCCGAGCCACCATGCGATCGACGCCTCATTTCAAATCGATGACGGACCGTTGCGCGTTTTGGCTTTGGCCGATGACGGGAGCCATTTGGCGACCGTCGGTAACGATAATCTAGTCCGGCTCTGGGGCTGGCCGGAGATGAATCGGGTAAGTTCGACGCCCGCGTGGCGGGGGAGCGAACCGATTTTGTGCGTCGCGGTTGCACCGGGAGGTAGCTTGCTGGCTGTGGGTACTCGTGCAAATCGAACGTTTTTACACGATGGTCACGATGGTCACGAGGTAGCGCGATTCGGCGCGCATCGCGAACCGGTACGGGCGGTCGCCTTTTCTTCCGATGGAACCATGCTGGCTACCGCCTCGGATGATGGCGAGGCAATCATTTGGGACGCGGCCTCGCCCCACGGTCAAATCGGTCGCTTGATCGGACACACCGGGGGCCTCACCGGGGTGGCTTTCTCACCCAACGGTCGCCGGGCGGTTACCACCAGCCAAGATGGCACCGCGAAAATCTGGGATCCCCAGAACGGATTGTTGGTGGCGACGCTGATGGGTCACCGCGAATCGGTCAGGTGCTTGGCGATTTCTCCAGATGGAGATGTCGTGGCCACGGGCGGAGCAGATGCCAGTATCCGACTGTGGTCTCTCGTCACGGGACACGAACTGCTGGCACTCGATGGCCACACTGCTGGAATTCGCCGACTGGCGTTTGTCGATGCCGGCAATGCCCTGGTTAGTTTGGCCAAATCCGAGGAGTCCGAGGGCGAAATATTCTTGTGGCGCTCGGCGAGCCAGGGCGACGTCGCACGCGATTTATCCGGCGTATCGCCGGACGATGCATCGGGCTACGGGGCGATCGCGCCACGCTGAGGTCGAGCGCGCGCGGCGACAGAAGCGGTCTCTGCGGCGACTGCCGCCTGGTCTCAATGCGCCGGAAACTGGTCGTGCGCCAAGGGTCGTTTGGGTGGTAGTTGTTCGGGACAACAGGGTCGGCTCGAACGGCCACGGTTTGACCCCTGTGGGGGGGAACCTATAATTGCACGGCGCAGTGACGTTCTCTCTTGCCCCGCGTGATCCATGCTGCGTAGTTTGTTGAAGTGCTGGGGATCTCTCGCTGTTTCGAGTGGCGGCGAATGTCGAAGACGGCTGACCCTGCCCGTAGCTGCGCCAGCGGCGGGCCCCCCTGGCGACGCGCCTGGCCGGCCTGCTCGCGGCATTGGATACCTCGCCCAGCGCTGGGCGAGGTGCGCCGTGTTCGCATGGTTGTTCTGGTGTTGTTTGGGGGAAGGAT
>CAYSXM010000071.1:0-10805 GCA_964434905.1 uncultured Pirellulales bacterium
CATTTTGGCCGAGGTGTTGCGCCGCTCGAATCGCACGCGCAATTGTCCCGCGGCACGGAACTCGGCTCCGCAGGCCAAACCGGCCGATTGTCGGCCAATGGCCGACAACGCCATCACGGCCTGCTCCCACAAAGCGGCGGCGCCGGCCGCCGGCGTCACCGGGGGCTCGCCCTGCGCGGGCTCTACCAGGGCCACACCCAATGGCGTGGCACGTGCCAGCAGGTGCGGCTGTTCGGGCTCTTGCTCAGTGGCTGCCGTCGCGGCCGGCTCGTGGTTCAAGAGTTTTTTTTTCTGGTCCGCCAGTTCGGCACGCAATGCCGCAGTGGTCACCGGGCGTGTGCCCCCGCTGGGGCTGGCCGAACCCGCCGCGGCGGCCACGGGGCCACGGGTGTGGGCCTCGGCCGGCGCGCCGGCGCGCAGGTCGGCCACGGCGTGAGCTACCTCGTCCAGATCGTCGAGCAGCGCCAGGCGGACCAAGGCCGCCTCGACTAGGGTGCGCGGCTGCGTGGAAAACCGTAGCCGTCCCAGCGCATGATCAATCAATTGCATCATGGCCAGGATCGTGGCCGGACTTCGGGTGGCAGCCGCGGTGGTGACCGCCGCGTGCTGGCTGCTCGACGCATGTAGAAAACCCTCGGGGCCCACGCCCACGCTGGCCACAAGTACGTCGCGCAGGTAGCCCAGCAGTTGGTCCATCAGCCGGCCCAGGTCGACACCCGCCGCTACGGCGCCGTCGACTTCGGCAAGCGCTGCGGCGAGTTGCCGATCGAGCAGGCAGGCCAACAATTGGCTCACCCGATGGTCGTTGGCCGTGCCCAACATGGCATGCACGTCGGCCTCGGCGATATGTGTCCCGCAAAAGGCCAACAACTGTTCTAAGAGCGACTGGCTGTCGCGCATCGAACCGCCGGCCCGGCGGGCCAGCAATTCCACCGCGGTGGCCTCGATGGTAACTCCCTCGGCCTCGGCAATCTGTGTCAGCCGTTGGGAAATGGCCGGGGTTTCCACACCGGCGAAATCGAAGCGCTGACAGCGCGAAAGAATCGTGATCGGAATTTTTTCCGGCTCGGTCGTGCAGAAAATGAACTTAACGTGTTCGGGGGGCTCTTCCAGCGTCTTGAGCAACGCATTGAAGGCCTCGCGGGTGAGCATGTGCACTTCGTCGATGATGTAGATCTTGAACCGCGAACGGCTGGGACGCACGCTGACGTTTTGCCGCAGGTCGCGAATTTCATCGATGCCCCGATTGCTGGCACCGTCGATTTCCAACACGTCGATGTCGCCGCCGCTGGCAATCGCCTCGCAGGCGTCGCACACCTGGCACGGCTCGGGCGAGGTACCCTGTTGGCAGTTGAGCGCCTTGGAAAAAATGCGCGCGGCCGACGTTTTGCCCACCCCCCGGGCGCCGGTGAACAGATAGGCGTGCCCCACGCGGCCTGCCAGAATGGCGTTCGACAATGCCCGGCCCACATGCTCCTGGCCCACCAGCTCGCCGAATCGCTGCGGGCGATAACGCCGCGCGACCACCACGTATTCACCAGCAGCGGGCTTTGCGGCACTCTCTTCGAACATGTCCGGTTGCCTCGGCCGATGACGTGCCTACCGACGGTCGGTGCCCGGGTGCCCCGGGGATTGGGTCGGCAGTCGCCTCGGCCGAAAACATGCATACCGATCGCCGGACAGCCTGCGAGGGACCCACCGCACAAAGGGATGATTGCTTATGGCTGCTGACTTTCGTCCCTGACCAGGTTCGCAAGTCCCCATTGCGGGGGCCCCTCGCGGGGCGCCCGACGCACCGGGCACGGCCCAGGGCCTGCCTGCTGCTAGACGGTTGGTTGTACGCGAGAGAGAAAGTGGGGTCAAAGGGGCGCGTCGAGTAGTCGAAAGAACTGCAATTTCTGCGTCGGGAAACCATTTTCGGACAGCCCTCGCAGCATTCAGCCAACCTCGGTCTGCCGAAAACAGGTTCTTGCCTGCCTCGCGTGTGACCTTGCAGTTCCCTTTGGTCGAGCGGTGGGCGGGCAAGCCTCGGCGCGGGGGCGTGCTGCTGGGCCTACGCGGGGCATGGGGGCAAACATCGACTGGTCCCGGTGTTGGCACTGGGCCCTGCCCCGGCCGGGTGACAACCGACCCCAGAGGGTGGTAGAACCTCGGCCCGCCGGCCACGTGGCGTGGCGAGATGCACGCCTTGCGCGCGGGCAGGCAGAGTGTTTTCCTCGACCGCATTCGGTTTGGCCAGCCGGTCCTCGATTCAATTTGCCGACACCCTGCCGATACGATTCGTGGTGACAAATTCGCGTTTGGCAGGCCCAAGCAGGGTGGTATATGATGCGGCTGCTAATGCGTTATTCGGTCGGACCGTGCGCGGCCGATAAAACCAGCTATTTTGAGCAATTCACACCCCCAATGTAAGGGGGGTTATCGACGTGTGTTCTAGGGTTTGGGGTGCTAGGGTTGGGTAGGAGCAATCATTCGCAATGCTGACCCAAGTCACCATCCGAAACTACCGCGGCTTCGAATCGTACAAGCTCGAAGGCTTGTCACGGGTCAATTTGCTGGTGGGGAAGAACAACAGCGGCAAGACCGCGATTCTCGAAGGCGTCCAGCTTCTTACATCGGGCGGCGACCCGTCGGTGATCTTTGAAGCTGCGCAGCGGCGCGGGGAAATGCTTGCCCCCTCAGGCGACCCGCCGATGAACATGTTGGTGGACATTGCTCATTTTTTTCGCGGTCATTCGTTGGAGCCGGATGCGGATTTTGTCATTGGCGGAGACAGCGGTTACTCCCCAATTACCGTGAAGATTCAGGCTCGCAAGAACGGTGACAAGGTATCGAAAGAGTCGGGAGGCAAAAGCTCTCCGTTTGTCTTCGTGATCGAAAGTCAGGCAAAAAAGGACGAGGTGCTCAAACTCTCCATCTCGCGAGATGGAGGAATCGATTTCGAAATCCCGCGATTCTATCGACGTCCGGGCACGAATCGTTCTTCGGCATCCGAGGTCCGGTTCGTGGGATCAGATTCCTTGCATTACGTCGAACTGGCGCCCATGTGGGACGCGATCACGCTCGCGGGTCAGGAAGCCGACGTTGTCGAGGCACTGCGCGTGCTCGAACCCACGCTGGTGTCAGTGCATTTTTTGACTGGCATGCGCGCCGCGGGTTTCTATCCGACGCGCGGGGGAGTTGTCGTTGGTTTTGTCGGGCAAGAGGGCCGGTTACCGCTGGGCAGCATGGGCGATGGCATGCGCCGCATGATGACCCTAGCGCTGGCCCTGGCGTTCACCAAGAATGGGTGCCTGCTGGTCGACGAGATCGACACCGGCCTGCACTATTCGGTGATGGCGGACATGTGGAAGCTGATCCTCTCCAGAGCCATTGCAACAGGTACCCAAGTCTTAGCCACGACCCACAGTTGGGACTGTATCGAGGGATTATCGCGGCTGTGCGAACTTTTTCCAGATTTTCGATCCCAGGTTGCGATCCACAAAATCGATCCCGCGATTCCGCGAAGTATTCCCTTCGACGGCGAAGACATCGTGCGGATGTGTAAAGCGGACATCGATCCCAGATGACGCACAACGATTCATCTTTGCCAAAATTGCATGTCGAAGGCAAGGATGACGTCTCGGTCATTAGCAACCTGCTGGCTCGCCACGGAATCATTACGAAAACAGACGGGGCCTATGCGTATCTGGAGATCTTGGCCTGCGGAGGCGAAATTGGCGTTTTAAGCATCCTGGAGTCCGCTATCAAAAGCAGCACCGACCGGCCTGTCGGATTTGTGATCGATATCGACGAGGATTTGCGCAGCCGTTGGCAAGGTATCGTCGAGCGGCTGCAACACCTGGGCGTCGACGCCCCCTCCGCCTGCCCCCGCGAGGGCTACATTGGAAAAATCTCGGACTATCCTCACGGTTTTGGCATTTGGTTGATGCCCGACTGCCAAATGGATAGTGGCAAACTTGAAGATTTCGTGGCCACGCTGGTTCCCGCGGGTAATCCACTCTGGCCGTTCGCGACCGAGTGTGTCGACGAAGCGGCCGTGCGAACTGCTGCCGCGAACACGGCCGTTGCAAACCAGACTCCTGTGAGCAGCCCTGCATCTTGGGAATGCTTTCGCGAAGTCGATCGGGGCAAGGCCGAACGGCGCACCTGGCTCGCCTGGCAACGCCCGCCCGGGGTACAACTGGGCGCCGCGATTAACAACAGGGTGCTAAACCACGATTCCGAGATCGCGCTGCGTTTTCTGGACTGGTTGAAACGGCTGTACGCAATTGATCCTTCAACAACCTGAGCGAGCTGACGTTTCACATCCGCCTTGCGCGATCGTTCGTCGAGGGGACACCGCAACTGCGCGGCGGACGGTACTTTCACCCCGAGCACTCGCTCACGCACGGAAATGCCTGCCATGCATGCCTCTGTACACAGCGCCTCTGCACACAGCGCGTCCGCAATTGGCGTTTCGGCCAATAGCCCCATTGTCAATGCTTATCGCCGGGCCACGACCCGCTCGGCCGAACTATATCGAGAAGCCTGCGAGGTCTTTCCCTCGGGCGTGACCCACGATAGCAGGTACCTGGAACCCCACCCGATTTATGTCGAGCGGGCCCAGGGCTCGCGAAAATGGGACGTCGACGGCCGCGAGTACGTCGACTATTCGGGCGGGCACGGAGCGCTGCTGCTGGGCCACCGACATCCGGCAGTGACCGCCGCAGTGGCCGAGCAACTGGCGCGCGGCACCCATTTTGGCGCCGGCCACGCGGGGGAATTACGCTGGGGCCAATCGGTTCAGCGACTCTTGCCCTCGGCAGAGCGATTGCGGTTCACCAGCTCGGGCACCGAGGCCACGCTCTTGGCCATCCGGCTGGCGCGCGCGTTTACCGGGCGGCGCAAGCTGCTGCGGTTTGCCGGGCATTTTCACGGCTGGCACGACCACGTGGTGGCACCCGCCGCGGGGGCACCGGCCTCGCCCGGCGTGCTCGCAGAGTTGGCCCACCAGGTGCTGGTGGTGCCGGCGGGCGATCTCGACGCGGTGCGTGCCGTGCTGGCAAGCGATCACGACGTGGCGGCCGTGCTGGTCGAGCCCACCGGCGCCAGTTGGGGGCAAGCCCCGCTGGCCGAGAGTTTCTTGCATGGCCTGCGCGAGATGACCGCCGCGCGCGGCGTGCTGCTGGTGTTCGACGAGGTGATTTCCGGATTTCGCTGCGCGCCCGGCGGAGCGCAAGCCTGTCTCGGCATTCGCCCCGACCTGACCACGCTGGCCAAGATCTTGGCCGGCGGCCTGCCCGGCGGCGCGGTGGCCGGGCGCTCCGAACTGTTCGAGGCCTTGGACTTTCCCCCGCCGGACCAGAGCCGTGCCAAGATTCCGCATCACGGCACGTTCAATGCGAACCCGCTCTCCGCGGCCGCCGGCATCGCCACACTCGAACTAGTGGCCACGGGGGAACCTTGCCAGCAGGCCAACGACTATGCCGCGCGGCTCCGCGAAGCATTGGCCCGCGAGGTGCGCGACGCGGGTGCCCCGTGGGTGGTGTACGGCAGCTATTCGTCGTTTCATCTGTTCACCAACCCCGACCGGCGGTCACTGTCTGCCGCCGAAATCGAGAGCGGGCGGGTGCCTGTCGAGGTGCTGAAGAACGTGCGCAAGTCGCTTAGCAACCTGCTGCGGCTGGCCATGCTGCTGGGCCAGGTGGAAATATTTTCCTGGCCCGGCGGACCGACTTCAGCGGTACACAACCAAGACGACTTGGAACGCACGACCGCCGCGTTTGGCGACGCGCTGCGCATGCTCAAGGCCGAGGGCGCGTGGTGCTAGCCAGCAGTTTCTAAGCCCGGATTATTCATGAACTTCGTCGCGAGGAGTCGAAAGTGTCGCGGCTGCAAGGAAAACCGCAATCGGGTGCCACTGGCTTTGCCAGTGCTCTGGGGCGTATTGGTGAATACGTGAGTCAGCGGCGACTGCGGATTGACGCAGCAGACGCGACCCGTTCGGTTCCGCAGCAGAAGGCCCAGGAATAAGTCGGGCTAAGATGCTTTGAGCGACCACGGCTCGTTAGTCTGCCTGCGCTCCGGCAATCAACTTGATGAACTCGGCGTTCGACTTGAATTTGGCCAATTGCTTGGTCAATTGTTCCATCGCGTCGACATGGTGCATCTGCGACAGCGTGCGCCGCAGCATTGTCACCGCGTGCAGCCAGTCGGGCGGTAGCAGCTTTTCCTCTCGCCGCGTGCCCGATTGGCTGATGTCGATCGCCGGCCACACGCGCCGATCGGCCAGTTTGCGATCGAGCACCAGTTCCATGTTCCCGGTACCCTTGAACTCTTGAAAAATCAATTCGTCCATGCGGCTGCCCGTGTCGATCAGGGCGGTGGCCGTGATGGTCAGCGAGCCCCCCTCTTCAAATAATCGCGCGGTCGCGAACAGCTTCTTCGGAATGTCGAGCGCGCGGATGTCGACGCCCCCCGACATTGTCCGACCGGTGTTCGACAGCTTGTTGAACGCCCGGGCCATGCGCGTGATCGAGTCCATCAGCAAGAACACATCCTTGCCAAGTTCGACCAGCCGTTTGCAGCGTTCGATGACCAACTGCGACAGCCGTAGGTGGCTTTCCACGTCGCGGTCGAGACTCGAGGCCACGACCTCGCCTCGCACCATGCGGCGCATTTCGGTTACTTCCTCGGGGCGCTCGTCGATCAACAGCACCATCAGATAGACGTCGGGGTAATTCTCGGAAATTGCGTGGCTGATTTGCTGCAGCAGCATCGTCTTGCCGGTGCGCGGCGGAGCCACGATCAGTGCTCGCTGACCCCGGCCCAGCGGTGTCAGCAAATCCATGACCCGCGTCGACAACGGCGCCGGCCCGGTTTCCAGCTTCAGCCACGATTCCGGGTTGATCGCCGTGAGCGAGTCGAACGACTTGACGTTCGCGTAGTCCTGCGGCGGACAGCCATCGACGTCGATGATGTCCTTGACTCGCGGACCCTGCTGCTTGCGGTTGTGCTGCACCAGCGTATTGAGCATCACCCCTTCCTTGAGGCGAAACCGATCGATGAGCGCGCCCGGCACAAAAGGATCCGTCCGCTCGCGACTGTAGTTATTGCCCACGTCGCGCAAGAATCCGTAACCGTTGGGGTGCAACTCCAAGACCCCTCGCGCCGGCTCCAAGGGAAGCGGTTCGCCGTTATCGGCAGGCTCGTTTTCGAGCGTCTGCGGGGGCCCCGGACCGGGCCCGTTGTTTGGTCGATAGCCGTCGTTGCGATAGTACCGGCGCGGGCGGCCATATCCGCCGCCTCCGCCTCCACCACCACCGCCGCCGCCGCCGCCGTATCCACCGCCAGGGCCGCCAGGGCCTCCCTTGCCTCGAGGACGAACCTTCTTCCGTTTATTCATGCTCCACCTGTCGCTCGACAGCCCAGCAGCGTCCGGCGCAGCGCGCCGCAATGCCCCGCCAGGCATTCCAAAAAAAACTCCACGGCACCCTGGGGTACCCAATGGTCGGTCCACTTCGCCAAACACCGTTGGCGATCGGCTCAACTGCTTCCGGCGTAACAACGCTCGCACGGAAAAAATCGACGTCTTGCGGCCACGACGGCCACCGCTTCGCCTCAGGGGACGTCGCGGACGATACGGGCGCAGTACGCACGTACCGAGATCCACCGAAGTCATGGCATCTGCCAGCGCCACGGCCAACTTCCGTAGGCCGTCGCGCTGGAAACTCTCGTCTGCGAGACGCGTAATGCGACGCGTCCCCAATTCGCTCAGCGCACACGCCTATTCGCCGTGCCGACCTGTGCTTGTTCCAATCCAAAAATCGGCGCTAGGCGGCACGAACTCCGCACGCCTATGCAGTTCGGCCGTAAGCAAATACCAGGTGCACTTGGTAGGAGCGAGATCCCCAATCAATGCTGTGTCGAAGCTCGAATGCCTGTCGATACCAAGTCAAAAAATCCAAGATCCTTCGGGCAACCGTTACTACCCTTCGGGCAACCGTTACTACCCTTCGGGCAACCGGGGTGTGACGGCGCCCCAACCGACCGGGCCTCAACCGCAGCTTCGCACCACCGGTGCTAGCCAGCAAAACTAGCGGGCGCGCAGGTGGCCCGACCGCAAACAAGCTCCCAGTGCTCTCGGAAATCGACGCTCTCGGAAATCGACGCTCTCGGAAATCGACGCTCTCCGAAATCGACCAGTGCACCCCGCCATCGAGCGGTCCGCAAATCAAGGCGTGAAAAGGCACTAGTACTTTGTCACACCAAGTATTTGGGGTGATAAAGCACGTCCGCCCAACACGTAAGTGGTTGAGCGGCAACAAAGAACATAGTGCTCCGCGAATTCGCTCAATTCCAAGATTAAACTGTGACGGAGCACTCGGGGGAACAATTCAAACGCTCGCCGGGGGTCTTCGTCCCTGGTGCGCCGAACGCCGCACTTTCTCCGGCCGAAATTCGTGCCACACACGAATCTGCGTTTGAGCAGGCCGGCAGCAGTGTCTCGCGACCAAAGTTCGGCCTAAGCCGAAACAAGCAGAAGACTGCGGGGTACTTCGCCCCCCGGGCTACACCTCGCTCCAATTCGGAGCAAAGGCAACAGCAAGGCTGGCCCAAAGATTCAATTCGTGGGCCGTAAGCGCTGATGTCCCAGCTATGCCAGGACTACGGCAATCATAGCCGCCAGTGCCGACCTGTCAAGCAAGACTTCGCAGGATCCTCCGGCAACCCTTCGGCGAACCGTCGCTCGGAGGTCAGGTTCTAGCGATCCGATACCGAAACTTGCCTAATCGCCGGCATTGTTGCCGCTCGGCAGGTCATGCCCACCCCGCCAATCGCCCGGCCACTGTCCAGGCGGAATAGGTTTTTCGGGCCAGACAGGGCGCGCCGGCACCTCGGACACAACCGACCATCCTCTCGCTCTGTTCGACTACCAAGCTCTATGTGGCCAGTATTCCCCATCCCGCCCCACCCACCTGATATAGGCGTTGTAGTGGCATCGTGCCCGCGCCCCGAAACGCTGTGCGAGGCGGCCCGCGTTTTCATAAATCAATATGGAATAGATGTTTATGCCGTTGATTTCGTCCAGCGTTCCGGCCCTGAATCCGCCCGGGCCGCTCGGACCCCAGCGCAGTTTCTCAGCCGCCTGGTGTGACAATCGGGAAAGTTTACCCCAAGCCCCTTGCCTGGATAACCGATAAGACCCCTACCACCGGTCGATCGGCGGGGCCGCCGGGGCTGATTCGCAGTGCGGCCACGCAGGGTTCCGGTTCGTTTGCCGCAAGACTGCCATCGCACGTCGTCGGCCGCCGGTCGACAACGGCGGGGCCGCCGGCGAAAAACGCCTTTTTCATCACTGCTTGAAGGGAATCGAGCCATGCAACGCGCGGCCATCGGGGCAGCACTGCTGGTGTGGTCGCTAGGGTTCGAACTAGCGCGTGCCAACGACAAGATCGAGTGGCAGCCCGACCTGAACGCGGCGCGTGCGGCAGCGGCACAAAGTGGTCGTTTGGTACTCGTGCATTTCTGGGCCCCTTGGTGCGAGCCCTGTTTGCGCTTGGAACACGACGTGCTAGCTCAACCCGGCCTGGGAACGGCCATCGCCCCGCAGTTCGTGGCGGTCAAAATCAATCGCGATCGCGAACCGGTGTTGGCGCAGCAACTGGGGGTCACCAGTTTGCCGTGCGACATCGTGATGTCGGCCGACGGCCGAATTCTGGGCCGCGCCAACGGGGGCGTGCCCACTGTGCAAGAGTACTTCACGCGCATCATGAAACTGGCGAATCCGGCCGTTGCGGGCACGACCCCCGGCAGCGCCGCTTCGCCACCGAGCGCCGTGTCGAACGCGCCGGCGACCGGGGTCCCCGCCGCGGGACCGCCCGACCAAATCAGTGCCGCGCCGGCGCCCGCGTATGGCGGTCGCGCCGCATCCCAAGCGTGGGAGGCTCAGCCGGCAGGCCAGGCCTTGGCCGAGGGGACCGCGAATGATCCCATTGCGCCGTCGGTGGCGCCGCCTGCCGAAATGCCCGTGGGCCAGGGCGCGCCGCCCCAGGCCATGGCGGGGCCGGCTGTGGATCCAGCGGCCTTCGACCCGCCGCTGGGCCTGGAGGGATTCTGCCCTGTAGAACTGTACGATCAATATCGCTGGACGCCCGGCGACGTTCGCTACGGTGCGATTTTCGAGGGACGAACCTATTTGTTTGCGGGCCCCGACGAGCAGCGCTGGTTCCTGGAAAACCCTGCCCGGTATAGCCCTGTGCAAGGGGGCCTCGACACCGTGGCGGCGATCGACCAGGGGCAGCAGTTGTCCGGTCGACGTGAATTCGGCGTCGTCTGTGGCGGCCGGGTTTTCCTGTTCGCCAGCCGCGAATCGCTCGAGCGCTTTGAACGCGACCCCGAACGCTATGCCACGGTCGTGTTTCAGGCCAGCCGCACCGCGGGGCCTGCCGGCGGAACGTTGCAGCGCTAACCCGAATTATTCCCGAGCCTTCTGCTGCGGAGCCCAAGGTGTCGCGTCTGTCGCGTCAAACCACAATCGCCGCTGACTCACGTATTCACCAATAAGCCCGAGAGCACTGGCAAAGCCAGTGGCACCCGATCACGGTTTTCCTTGCAGCCGCAACACCTTCGACTCCTCGCGACGAAGTTCATGAATAATCCGGGCTAAGCGCTCAGGCTTTCACCGCGCTGCCCAAATAGTGCTCGCCCAACATCCGGGGCGTGCCGGGCCTCTGGTACCGGTCCAGCCGATCGTCTTCGAGCCCCGAGGCACGCACCAACTGGTCGCTCGGCCGGTTGCGATTGCTGCCCACGCCTATCCG
>CAYSXM010000072.1:0-10777 GCA_964434905.1 uncultured Pirellulales bacterium
TATTGGCGCCCTTCATGTGGCGTTTCAGATAGTAGCCGATGTTGGGCAAGGCTTCGCCAGGGATCGTCAGAATCTGCGCGTTGCCCAGGTTCACCAGGTTCATTCGCGTGGTGATCGATTTGTCGTTGTTGTGTGGATACTTCAGCGGCGAGCCGACAATGATCATCCACATCAAACGCGAATCGACGGGAAACTTGACTTCCCGCGCTTGGCAGACGATCGCCGGGTCGGTCTGCGGTTCGGCATCCATGAGGATCCGCCCTGCTTCGGCAGCCATCAGATGGCCAATCCGCAGGCACTCTTCCCAAGTGCGCGCGTCGTGCCACTTGGCCTTGAGTGGTTCGGAAGGACTTTCGAGAAGCCGATTGTCGGCGGTAATCATTCCGCCTTGCGCGCCGTTCATGAACATGCCCAGGCCGCCAAAATCGGCTTCGAGCTGGTCGCACAGTGGCCCGACCAGGTCGGGGCTGACGACACCCAGGCGGTTGCCCAACACCTCGGGGTGGATGGCGTAGTTGACCAGTGTGCCAATGGCTTTTCCATCCGTCCCAATCGCTTGAATCACGCTCATTCGCGGGTCGTAGAGTTCCGGCGCGTAGTAGTTGTAGGCGATTTTTCCTTCGGCCTTGCCGGTGGCGATTTTTAGCTGTGCCGTTTGCAAGTTGTCGAGCGCTTGATTGATGGCGATGGCGGCCTGGTTGCACACAAAGTCCATGAATTCGAGATTGGCGGTCGCCTTGCCTCCCAGGCCTGCAAAGCCATAACAATCGGGGGCGCTGTGCGTGTGTGTCGAACCGATCAAAATGTTCTCGGCTGGAATGCGGGGAACCTGCCGATGCACGCGCGCACACAGCACCGAGGGGAAGCCCAGCAGGTCGAGCTGAACGACCGCGACCGTGGTGGCGCCCTGTTGAAAGACCATCGCCCGTGCCGTTAGGTCGCCTTGTTTACCCGTGGCGGGGCTGCCCGGTCCGATGCCGCCCGAGATGGGCAATAGCGGGTCGGGCGTGATGATCGTCTTGCCCACGCCGACTTTCAGTTCGGCGCGCGCCACAGAGGCAATCGAACAGGCCAGGAAAGCCAGTAAGAGCAATCGATAGCGACGCATGATTAATTTCTGGGGAGGTAGTTGTGGTGGTAGTGAGTTGAAGCCCCCGAGCCAGGCAGCCGCAAGTGCCCGGTCAATTGGGGTTCGCAGTCCGGCAACGATCGCTCATTGTACCTGGCCAGCGTGTGCAATTGCGACGGTTTTTGCTGGCGCTTTCGGGCTGCGAAGGCCGCGGAAGTTGCGCGGAAATCGCCCCCGTTCCACGCTTCTCGGCTCACGGTGGTTTAACCCGCCGTGAGCACGTCTGCGGCGGCGCGGCACAGCGCCTTGGCCTCGCCCACCGTGGGTGCCTCGGCGATGGCCCGCACGATGGGCTCGGTGTTGCTGGCCCGCACCAGCAGCCATTTGCCGGGCCAATCCAGGCGTAGACCGTCGAGCCGGTCGACCTGTGCGTCTGGAAATCGGGTGGCCAGGCGTTCCAGCCCGGCGGCCGTTTGCTCGGGGGCGAGCGCGATTTTGGTCTTCACGATTTCATAGCGCGGCAATTCCGCGGCCCACCGGCTCAGCGTGGTTTGGCGTGCTGCCAGGGCGTCGAGCACCAAGGCCATGCAGACGAAGCTGTCGCGAACATAGCCCACTCGCGGATCGATCGCGCCGCCGTTCCCCTCGCCCCCAAACACCGCTTCGCAAGCGATCATCAGATCGGCCACATTGGCCTCGCCCACCGCCGATCGCTGGAACGGCACTCCGTATTTTTCCGCCAGGTCTTGCGACATGCGGCTGGTCGAACAATTGGTAACAATCGGTCCGCGTCGTTTCGACAGCACGTGGTCGACACCCAAGGCCAAGGTGTATTCCTCGCCCACATAGCGCCCGCGCTCGTCGACCAGCGCCAAGCGGTCGGCGTCGGGGTCTTGGCAAAAGCCGACGACTGCGTCGAGCCGCGTGACCAGCGACAGCACGCTGGTCAGGTTTTCGGCCAACGGTTCGGCGGGGTGTTCGAAGCGGCCGTCGGGCTGGCCTCCCACGATCTCGACCTGGCAGCCCAATTCCTCGAGCAATTGCCGGCCCAACAAACTGCCTGCCCCATGATTTGAATCGAGCAACACCGTGAACCGTGCGCGGCGAATCTGCTCGACGTCGACCGTGGCCCGGATCAATTCCCAGTGGGCCTGGGTGGTATTTTCGACGGCTCGAGTGCGGCCGATCCGCTGGTGCGTTACCCAAGCGGTGTGGCCGGCGCGATAACGTTCGAGCACGCGCGCGCCGGCCGTGGCGGGAATGACCCGCCCGGCCTCGGAAAACAGCTTCAATCCGTTGTATTCGGCCGGGTTGTGGCTGGCCGACACCTGAATGCCCCCGGCGGCGTGCAACTGGCGCACCAAGATGCCCGTGGTGGGTGTCGCGGCCACGTCGGCATCGAGCACGGTTCGCCCCACGGCTTCGAGCCCGCAGCGCACGGCATCGGCAATCATTCGCCCTGTGGCGCGGCCATCTCGCGTCAGCACGATCTCGCCCGGCGGCGCTTCGGCCGCAAAGGCACAGGCATAGCGCAGGGCCACCTCGGGCGTCAGGGAATCGCCCACTACGCCGCGCAAGCCCGAAACGCTGATGATCGGTTCGCCCACGATCCACAGGCCTCCTGTCGGAAAACACCATGCCCCCACCGCCGTGCCACGCGCGACGCGGCCCGAGTATAGGCCGGCCGTCGGTGCGCACCAAGACCCAGGCGCCCTTGCCGCGCTTCCCGCGCCGGAGAGAATGGCAGGGGCAATTGCCGCGCTGGAATAGCTGGCACGGCGGTACGCCGCCGACCAAATAATCCTCATCAATCCCGATAGGTTTCGCATGACGCCCGCTCCCGGAATCGATCTGGCATCTACGCTGTCCGAAGTCGACGCGGCGGCTCGCGCCGGCCAAATAACACCTTCGGCCGTGGTCAACCTGCGCCGCTGGCTCACCGAACCGCGCTATGAGCAATATGCGGCGACCGTGGCCGAGCTGGTCGCGGCCGAACGCTGGCGCGAACTCGACGACGTGTTCTGGACGGTGATTCCCTTTGGTACCGGGGGACGTCGGGGGCGAATGTTCCCGGTCGGCTCCAATGCGATTAACGATCGGACCATTGGCGAAAGCGCCCAAGGGCTGGCCGACTATGTGCGCGAACAGCTCCCCGCGGGCAATCCGCGGTGCGCCCTGGCCTATGACACGCGGCACCAGTCGCGGCACTTTGCCGAGTTGTGTGCCGAGGTGATGGTGGCCAACGGATTTCAGGTGCGATTTCTCGACGGCCATCGTAGCACGCCGGAGCTGTCGTTTGCCGTGCGCGCAACCGGTTCGGCGTGCGGAATCATGGTGACGGCCAGCCACAACCCGCCCAGCGACAACGCGGTGAAGGCCTATTGGTCGACCGGCGGGCAGATTCTGCCGCCTCACGACCGCGGGGTCATCGAACGGGTGATGAACGTCGACGAGATCCGCCGGGTGCCCTTTGCGCAGGCGCTGGCCGCGGGCCAGATTGAGTATTGCCAAGCGTCGATCGACGGCGCCTATCAGGCGGCCGTGCTGGGGCAGCGCGTGCCTGGCCCGCGCCATTTGAAGATTCTGTACTCGCCCATGCATGGCGTGGGGGCCACGTCGGTGTGCCCCGTGCTGGCGGCCGACGGCTTTGCCGATGTCGAGGTGTTTGCTCCCCACGCCACGCCCGATGGCGATTTTCCCAACGTGCCCGACCACGTGGCCAATCCCGAGAACCCGGCCACGTTCGATGCGCCGATTGCCCACGCACGGCAGACCGGTGCCGAATTGATCTTGTCGACCGACCCCGACGCAGACCGGCTGGGTTGCGCCGCGCCGCTTACCTGGGGCGGTTCCTGGCGTACTTTCACGGGCAACCAGATCGGGGCACTGCTGACCGACTATGTGCTCGCCACGCGCCGTGCGTCGGGCCGCGCCGTGGCGGGGCAGTATCTGATCAAGACCCTGGTGACCACGGAAATGATTCGACGCATCGGCCAGTCGTACAACACCGAGACCTGGGGCGACTTGCAGGTCGGCTTCAAGTGGATTGGCGGGCTGATCGACGAGCAGGGCCCCGAGCGATTTGTGCTGGGCCTGGAAGAATCGCACGGCTATCTGACAGGCGACTATGTGCGCGACAAGGATGCGGCCGTCGCGGCGATGCTGCTGGCCGAGGCGGCCGCGGTAGCCAAGGCCGCGGGAAAGACGCTGCATCAGCAGCTCGATGCGCTGTTCTGGCAACATGGTTGCCATGTGGAACAAACGCGGTCCAAGACCATGCCGGGCAGCCAAGGCATGGTCCGCATGCAGCAACTGTTGGCACACCTGCGGGCGGCGCCCCCCACCGCTTTGGCGGGGCTGCGCGTGCGCCAGGTGCGCGACTACCAGCGCGCCATCTGCTTCACCCCCCAGGGAGAAACGTCGCCACTGGCCGGCCCCGCCGGCGACATGCTCGTGTTCGATCTGGAACTGGCCGGCAACTATGTGGCGGTGCGACCATCGGGCACCGAGCCCAAGGTGAAGTTCTACTTGTTCGCCTACCAGGCCGCGGAACTGTTGGGCGATCTCGAAGAGTCGAAGGCGGAATTGACCGCGCGAACCGTGGCCATGTACGAAGATTTGGCCGCGGTAGCCGACGCCCTGGCATAGAATACTTACCGGGGAGGGCCCGTGGGGCCTGTGGTTGGGTCGCGCGACCGCCGTGTGGGCGCGGAGCCTGTTGCCAAGGATTTTTCTAGTGGCCCGCAAACCGCGCTCGCGCCCTGCCGCACAGCCGCCCCGGGCGGAGGCGCCGTCGCCACCCGAGGCGTCTGCACCGCCCGAGGCGCATGGCGCCGATTCAGCAGCGGCGATCGGGCCGGTTGATCCCAGCGAGGCAGCGTCGCAACCGCCACCACTCGTCACGCTTCCAGATGGCAAGGAATCGATCGAGGCCACGGTGGTGCAGTTGTTCGGACTGCGCCACGCACAGGCTAAAGCGCGGGAATTCCCTCAGGGGCCGGGCGTCTATCTGTTGAAAGACAACGCCGGACGTGTGATCTATGTGGGGAAGGCCAAGAATCTGCGTGCGCGAGCGAGCAGCTACTTCCTGCAAGCGGCGGCCGAAGATCGCCGCACGGCCGAGCTAGTGCGCGAGATTTGCGATGCCGATTATTTGGAAGCCGAGAGCGAGGTCGATGCCCTGCTGGTCGAAGCACGGCTGATCAAGGACATTCAGCCGAAGTACAACATCGACCTGAAGGACGACAAGTCGTTTCCGTACCTGCAGATCACCACCCACGAGGATTTTCCGCGGATCGAATTTACGCGCGAACCCCAAGGGCGCGGCGTGAAGTTATACGGTCCCTTTGCCAGCGCGGGGGCGCTGCGCGGGGCGATTCAGGTGTTGCAGAAGATTTTTCAGTTTCGCACTTGCAGTCTCGACATACGCGAAGGCGAGGAAGACAAGTGGCGCTGGTTTCGCCCCTGTCTCTTGGCGAGCATCCGGCAGTGCACGGCGCCGTGCAATTTGCGCATCTCGCGAGAAGAATATCGCCGCGACATCCAACGACTGCGAATGTTCCTCGAAGGCAATAAGAGCACGCTCTTGAACGAAATGCACGCCGAGATGGCTGCCGCCGCCGCCGAGCGCCAATTCGAACGCGCCGCGCGATTGCGCGACGAAATCCGGATGCTGGAAACCCTGCACGAACGCGGCGAGCTGGATACCCATGCACAGCCCGAAGTGTTCTACATCGACCCTCGCAAGGGGTTGACGGGCTTGAAGAAGGTATTGGGCCTGGAGCACGTGCCGCGGACGATCGAAGGAGTCGATATCGCGCACCTGGGTGGCCAGGAAACCGTGGCCAGTCTGGTGCAATTCATCGACGGGCTGCCATTCAAGCCGGGCTACAAGCGCTATCGCATTCGCGAGGTGAAACAGGTAGACGACTTCGCCAGCATTCATGAAGTGGTCTCTCGGCGCTTCAAGCGGCTGCGCGACGAGGGTCAATCGCCGCCCGACCTGCTGTTGATCGACGGTGGCCGGGGGCAGCTCAATGCGGCATTGGCAGCGCTCGACCAGGTGGGTTTACGGCCTCCCACGGTCGTGTCGTTGGCCAAGCGCGAGGAAGCGCTGTACCTGCCCGACCAGGCGGAGCCGTTGGTGCTGCGCCGCCGTTCGTACGCCCTGCGGCTGCTTCAATATGTGCGCGACGAGGCACATCGCTTCGCGCAGCACTATCACCACATTCTGCGCCGCAAAAGCCAGCGCGGCGATTTGCCCTAGGCCCCCGGGAGTAGCCACGCGCGGCACGGCGTTACCAGCGATATTCGACGCTCGAAAACCACGACAGGCCGGGCTCTTTCACGAAGCTGATCGCCCCATTGCGATCGACGACAGCCAACGAGCCGTGCTCGGTATAGAGCTTGTCGAACACGTTCAACAGCGAGGTCCGCAGCGTCAATCGCGGCGACGGTGTGTACACGCCATACAGGTTCCAGACCGAATAGCCCGAGGTGCCGACTTCGCCCAGCGTGCCGGCCACGCGGCGTTGGCTATGTGCAAAACGAGGTTGCAGCTCGATCGAAAATCGGCGAAACCGCGGTTCGATCAATTTCAATCCACAGGTCGAGTTCAACGGGAACACGCCCCACAGCGGATCGGAATTGGCCAGAACCGTTGTTTGGCCCGTCGTCGTGTCGAACGACCGAGGGTCTTCATTGGTTCCCCGGGTATAGGCCACGAAACCGGTCAACTCGCACCACGGCGCCAGGCGATAGTCGCCAAACATCTCGCCGCCGGTGAACACGACTCGGTCGAGGTTGCGATACATATAGGCGATCGAGGCGGTGTCGGCATTCAGGTCGATTCCCACCGCCCCCGGCTCAACCATATAGGCGCGGCCCCGCCCGAGCGCGCTGGTGGGCGATACGACCAGGTCGGGGAACGTGCCGAAGTTGATCGGCGACAGGCCGATGTAGTTTCGCACCTGCGAATGATAGAACCGGGCGCCCAGCGTGCCGCGTTCCCAGCGGCCCGTCAGCCCGAAATCGATCTGCCAGTTCTGTTCGTCTTCCAGGTTCGATCTGCCCAGCGAGAAACTGTTGCCGAACCGTACCAGCGGTACATAGGGTTGGTCGCTATACAGTTCTGCCAGGTTGGGTGGGCGCATGGCATAGGCCGAGCCACAACTGGCCACCCAGTGGTCGTTCAGGTCGTATTCCGCCGTGATGAAGGTCATGTTCAACGAGCTCGACGGCGTGGCGGTTTGCGGGAAGTACGTGCCGTCGGGCGTTTCTTGCGTGGTCAGAATCACTTCGTCGTTCGCGTTGAGCGAATACTGCACCCAATCCAACCGCTCGCCCAGGCTCACTCGCCAGCGCTGCCCGGGGCGAAACAGCAAGCTGGCGAACAGGCCGACGTCGTCTTGCGATGAGTCGGGCAGCCCGAACACGTCGCCGTTGAAGGCCGGTGATCCGTCGCTCTGGAAATCGCGTTCGCGATAGAATTGCCGTACGCGGCGCCAGTCGGCGCCGACCTTCAGTGCCACGGCGTCGGGGTCGCCCAACAGCCAGGCCGAGCGCGCCCCCCAGGAATCTGATAGCCCTCCGCTTTGCAAGCTGCCACCCACCAGGTCAGGCTCGGGTTCGCCCAACAGCCGGGTCACAAAGGTGCGCTGTTTCGATTCGTGGAACGAGTCGCCGTTGTATGCGGTTTGATTCCACCAGAACTGGGTCACGAACCGGTCGGGCCGGTCGTCGGTGTCACGCATCGCCAACCGCACATTGAACTGGTCGGAGCCCGAGCCGTTGATGTCGTAGGCCACGCCGGGCAATTCCACGTCGTGCAGCGATTGGTGCAGGTAGGTGAAATCCAGCCGCGTGGCGGCGTTCAAGTCGCCGCTCAGCGAGGTGAATGCGTCTTCCACCTGGTAGCTGGCCGGTACATCGAAATCGGCGCCGCCGCCACCGGGGCGATAGTCGCTGCCCAGGCGTTGCCCCACGCTGACCAGCGCGCCCCAGTCGCGGTGCGAGGCGCGCGCCCCCTGGCGCCACATCACCTGTCCCCCGTTGTTGTTCGCGCCAAACAGCGTGGTGAATTGCGACTCGAACAACTGCGATCGCCCCGGCGCCAGCAGGTCGGCCGTGAGGAAGGCAAAGCCCGGCCCATACTCGACCGCGTAGGGTCCGTCGATCACGTTCAGCCCCTGCACCAGGTTGGGGTCGATCTGGCTGAATACCGAGTCGATATCGAGCCGGGTTTTGACCTGGGTCGCGCCGTCGGCCGTGGCCACCAATTGCGAACCGCTGTACCCCCGCACGCGGGCATCGAGGTTGAGCGCGGAAGTGCGTCTCAGGAACACGCTGGGGGCGTTCGACAACAGCTCGCCCGTGGTGTTTGAGGAAGACGCCGAAGACAATTCGCGGGGATCGAGCGCCGATTGCGGCATGCCCCCCAGATCGGCCGAGGCGTCTTCGCGCACCTTGACCGACCCCAAGGCCCCCACATCCTGCTCGGCCATGTTCAACAGCGAATCCATGCTGTTGGGGCTGCCGCCCGAGTTGGCTGGGGCGTCGGCCTGGTCGGTGGCCTTCTCTTCCGGCGGCTGTTCGCCAGACCCCGCTGCGGAAGTGGGGATCGGCGGTGGCTGAAGTTCCGGCGCCTGGGCCGTGTCTTGCGCTCGCGCCGGCACAATCGCTACGACCATGCACGCACACCAAACCCACGTCCGCCACACAGCGCACAGACCGTCGCCGGAGGTTTGCTTCCGCATACCAAACCGCCTGCCGCAGGTGGGGCGTGGACCGCAATGGTCGGCCACTGCCGGGAAGAATCCGCCTCGTCCGATCGCAACCGTGGCGCGCAAAAAGCCGCGCACAACGATTACCCGAGGTTCATCGGCCGGGGCCTTGGCCCGGCAGCAAGTGTGGCACACCAGGCCGCAGATAGCGCGCAATCGGTCTGGGGGGCAAGTCGTTAGGGCCTGGCGCCACGAGCACCGGTCGTCACGACCCCGCAGGTCACCCCAGATTCCAGACCCTTTGGACGGCCGGCGCGGAATACTGCGCGCCGCCGGTATAGACCACCAGGTTCGGCAAGGGGAGGAATTTGGCCTGTCCGTGCGTATGCCCACACAGCACAGTCAGGGTTTGTGTGGGGTGTGCGGCCATGACCGACCGCAGCATCTGGCCCATGGCCCAGCAAGAAAAATGCGGTAGCCATTCGCCGCTGGAAGGGCGACCGTCGTAGACGCACGATTCAGCGAAGGGCGGCACATGGGTCACCAGGAATACCCGTTCGTAGCGCGCCAGGGCAGCTTCGAGGTTATGCCGTGCGGCCGCGGCGGATTCGTCTCCTAGCCTGCGCAACAGCGGCCAGCGCTCGGCCTTGTCGACCCGCGCCAACTCGGCGATGAGCTTGTAGTCGTTCATCATGATCATCGACCGCTCGTAGTCGCCCAGCCGTGCATCGGCCCAGCCATCGTGCCCCACCAGTGCCACGCCTGGCGCCGCTTCGACCACACCGGTGGTGGTCAGATAGGTCAGCCGGGGCAGGCGCTGGCACAGCGCGGCGACATCGGCCCGCACCTGGGCGATCGAGCCGAAGTAATAGTCGTGGTTTCCCAGGACGAACCACAATGGCGCGCGCAGTTTGGCCTCGAGTTCCGAGAGCAGCGGCAGCAGTTGGGGCGACTCGGCGATATCGCCCGACAACCACACGGCGTCGGCTTCGGTCCGGTTCACCGCGTCGTAGAAGCGTGCCCGTGCCGGAGGTTCCAGAAAGTTCAGATGGACATCGGTTAGCCAGGCGATGCGTGGCATGTGAAACGGCCCGGCCAGAAAGATTCGGGGAGCGCCACGGAATAAGATTACAGCTTATTCATGCCGTTGTGCGCCGCTACTTTGTAGCACTCTGCCAGGGTGGGATAGTTGAAGACCGTGTCGCGAAAATAATCGACGGTGCCCCCCAGCGCCATCACGGCCTGGCCAATGTGTACCAATTCCGAGGCCCCCTCGCCGATCACATGGACGCCTAGCACCTGCCGTGTTTCCAGGTGAAACAGAATTTTCAGCATCCCGGTTTCATCGCCCAGAATTTGCCCCTTGGCGATTTCATTGTACCGCGCGACACCCGATTCGAATGGCACGCTGTCCCCGGTCAGTTGTTCCTCGGTGCGGCCCACCATCGAGATTTCTGGAATGGTATACACCGCGTAGGGATATAGTCCCGCCATCGTACGGCCCGGCTGCCCACAGGCGTGCGTGGCGGCCATGCGCCCTTGTTCCATCGCGGTGCTGGCCAGCGCTGGAAATCCGATCACGTCGCCCACGGCATAGACATGGGGGACGGCCGTCTGGTAGTTCTCGTTCACGCGCAGGCGGCCCCGATCGTCGGCCTTGAGGCCGACGGCATCTAGGTTCAATTCGTCGGTTCGTCCCCGCCGGCCGGTAGAAAACAGCAGTACATCGTTGCGCACCCGCTTGCCGCTGGCCAGCAGGGCTACCGGCTCGCCCTGTTCCATTTCGACGCACACCACTTCCTCGCCGAGTCGAAAGGTGACACCGTTCTGCCGCAGGTGAAAGGCCAGCGCGTCGACCACCTCGCCGTCGACAAATTCCAAGATGGTACTCCGCCCGTCGATCAAGGTGATCTTGGTGCCGAGCGCGGCAAACATGCTGGCATATTCCAGCCCGATGATGCCGCCGCCGACGACCGTCATCGATTTG
>CAYSXM010000073.1:0-10697 GCA_964434905.1 uncultured Pirellulales bacterium
GGGGCGGCTCGGCGGGGCGGCGACTATTCTGAGTTTCGATTTCGCCTCGCCAGGATTGAAGCTGTTCGCGTTCGGCCGGGTTGGCGGTTGCCATGGCCAACTCGGCCAGTTTCGCGGCGTGTTCCTTAACCAGTTTTTTTTGTTCGTCATCGCGGCTTTTGGCGTCGGCGCGCAACGCGGCCAGAACCTCGGTCGGCAGTTCGTCGGTGGCGGTTTCCAGCCAGCGAACTGCGAGCGCGGCCTGGAGCTGGTCGATCTGTTGCTGGCTGGCTCGAACCGTGGCGTCGATGGCATCAGACTCTTGACGATAGGCGTCGAGTTCTTGGCTCGTGCCCACCATGCAGTCGAGGTCGGTGCGGCCATTTTGGGGTCGCTTCAAGGGGGCGAACACGGCCAGCACTCGGGCATAGTCGCGTTGTGAAAAGGGCTCGAATTTGTGGTCGTGGCAGCGCGCACAGCGCAGCGTGATGCCGAGCAGCGAGGCGGTCGTGGTGCCGAGCACGTCGTCGAGTTGATCAAAGCGATCGATTTCCGGATCGGCGGGCTCGTCGTCCCAGGGTCCGAGACGGAGAAACGTGGTCGCGATTTTGGTGGAAGCATCGGCGTCGGGCAATTCGTCGCCGGCCAGTTGCTCGATCACGAAGCGATCGAAGGGCTTGTCGGAGGCGAAGGCATTGATCACGTAGTCGCGATAGCGCCAGGCATGGGGCTTGGCGCCGTCGCGTTCGTAGCCGTTGGATTCGGCATAGCGCGCGACATCGAGCCAGTGCCGGCCCCAGCGCTCGCCGTATTCAGGGCGATCGAGCAACTGGTCCACTAGCCGGGGCCAAGCGTCTGGGCGGCCGTCGCAGAGAAAGGCCGTTTGCTCGGCAAGCGTGGGGGGGAGCCCCAACAGGTCGAAATAGGCACGGCGCAAGAGTGTGCGACGCGAGGCGCCGGGCGCCGGTTCAATGTGCTGGGCTTCGAGCGCGACCGACACAAACGCATCGATGGGCGTGCGAATCCAGGCCAGCCTATCTACCGCCGGAACAGGAGGCCGTATCGGCGGCACAAACGCCCAGTGATCTCGGTAGGCTTCGTCGATCTGGTGCCGGCCATAGGGTTCGTCGGCCAACAGGGTCGTCGCCAGGCCGACGGCGAACCAGAAAACCAGGGCAGTTGCCAACCAGGTGGGGCGTGCGTGGTCGCTGGTGCGCATCGGTCTACTCGTCGCTCAAGCGATCGATTCGGCGTCATGCAAGCCAATGGTAACAACAGCCAGTGTAACCTCTTACGAGTGGGCCTGACAAGTTTCGTGGGGCCAGCCGCTGGGGGGCCTGGGCTATGGCACGGCGCCGCTTGGCTAAGCCTGGCGCCGCTTGGCAGCGAGGCAAGTACGGGATGCAGTTAGGGGCGCACGGAGCGGGTACGGCTTGGGATTCGCGAACGCAATTCCTGCGCCGCGCGATCGTGCGGCAGGCGTTCGACCAGCAGATCGGCGTGGCGCTGGGCCGAGTTCCAGTCTGCCAGTTCGATTTCCGCCAGGGTCAAGGCGTGCAATAGTTCGAGGTCCTGGGGAGCCAGTTCGACTGCGCGATCGAGTGCGGCGCGGGCTTCGGGCCAGCGCGACAGTTGCTCGAGCGCAAGACCCCAGTTGTACCAACGTCGAGCGTCGGCGGGGGCCAATTGTACGGCGCGCGCCAGCAGGGGTTCTGCTTCGGCCAGGCGTGCTGGCTGCTCGCCCAGCAACAGGCCCAACGAGTAGTAGCCGTGCGGTGCCAAGGGCTCTTCAGCAATTACTTGTTTCAACAACTGTTCGGCGGCGGGCGTATCGCCTCGTTGATGGACGAGCGTGGCCAGGTTCAACATGGCCGGGGTATAGCGTGGGTCGAGCGCCAACGCCGATCGGTAGTCGCGCTCGGCATCGTCGAATTGACCTAGGTCGGTGTGGATCACCGCCAGATTCAGGCAGGCGGCGGGTTGGTCGAGATTTTCAAACTGTGCCTGGCGGTATTCAGCCAGTGCCTGCTCGAAACGGATGCGGTCGGGCGGATTCCACCCTTGACCGACCAAGGGGACCAGCGCGCGGGCAGCCTCTTGACGCACAGGGCGGCTGACGTCGGCCACACGCTCGGCGACCTTCATGGCCCAGGCGTCGCCGCCGGTGGCAGACAATTGGGCCACGGCCATGGTGCGCACTAGCGGAGACCGGTCGGCCAAGGCGGTAGTGAGGGCACGCTGGGCCACGGGACCTGGGTACTGGCCCAACAACGCGGCAGCGCTGGCGCGCACCAGGGCAGGAGTCGATGGGGTGGCCAGCCAACGGGCCAGTAGGGGGACGGCAGCGGGATCGCCCGCCCGACCCGCCGCGATGGCGGTCGCGAAGTGGGGTGCCTTGGCGCGCGCTGGGCCGTACCAGGCAGTGACGTGTTGTGCGGCCCAGTCGGCGGATTCTGCTCGATGGCAGGGTTGGCAGGCATTGGGCGTGCCCAACGAAACCGTGAGATCGGGACGGGGAATGCGCAGGCTGTGGTCGCGGCGCGGGTCGACCTGCATGTAGGTGGTGCTGGGCATGTGGCATTCCACGCAGGCGGCGCCGGCGCCCTGGGGCAGATGATGGTGGTGTGCCGGAGTATCGAACCGCGCGGCGGTGTGGCAGCGGGTGCAGAGCGCATTGCCGGTGCCGCGAAGGGTTAGCGAGTGGGGTTCGTGACAATCGCTGCAGCGCACGTTCTTGTGATACATCTTGCTTTGAGTGAACGAGCCGAACTCGTAAACCTCGTCGCGAATCTGACCGTCGGGGTAGTAGCTTTGGCCATCGAGCAATTCGGGAAAGTAGTGATCGAACAGAGGTTGCCCTGGTTGATAGTTGGCGGCGACCAAGCGGCGCCGGGCGTGGCACGGAGCACAGGAGGCGATTTCTTCGTCGTTGCGCGGGCCGGCCAGGTTAGGCATTCCGTAGCCGTGGTTTCGGTCCCAGAACAGGCTGGACGATTCAGCAAGTTCCACATGCAGGCTGCCCGGTCCATGACAGGTTTCGCAGCCCACATCGATGTCGGTAAAGGTGGTGTGATAGCGGTTGGTTTGGCTGTCGTAGTTCTTGCGCACGCCAGTGGAATGGCATTCAGCGCACATGTAGTTCCAGTTCTGTCCGGCGCCGGTCCAATGCAACCAGTCGCCGGCTGGCAACGACTCGTCGGGATAGAGGTGGAACCAGCGCCGCTGGGCGACGTTCCATGCCCAGGGCAGGCATTGCACGCGACCATCAGGGAATTCGACCAAGTACTGTTGCAGGGGGCGGACGCCGAAGGTGTATTTCACCTGGTAAGTATGCGGCTGGCCGTTGGGTCCGTCGGTGGTAACCAGGAAGCGATCTCCGTCGCGTCGCAATTGGGTGTGTCGGTCGTGATGGACGAGATCGGCGTTGGAAAAATCTGCCAGCACGGTGTCGGGCCGTGCGTGGTCCATCGCCAGATCGTGGTCGGAACCAGCCCAAAGCCGGGCTTCGTCTGCGTGGCAGGTGGTGCATCGATGGGTGCCCACATAGCTGGCTTTTCGACCGGGTGGCAGGCCGTGCAGCCAATCCCAAAGCGCGGCGCCACCGCCGCAGAATACGACGGCCAGAGGCACTAGCAGGAGCATGGTTCGACGAGTTCGGCTCAAGGGGGTGCCTTGTTAGGGTAGGCTTAGTCGGCCGCGGCAGCGTGGCAACGAACGGAGCGATTATCCGCGCAGGCTGGCGCGACCACAATTGGCACGGCTACCCCGCATGGCGCGTCGGCGCGAGGTCAGAAGGTTTCGGTTGGAGTGAAGCGCCAGTACAATCGCCGGCGGTCCCGGTGGCGACAGATTGACGAACGGCAGAGTGGTCGCACGATGAACATTGTGGTCCGTGTTCGCAGAATTCTCCAGGGTGCGTGGTTCGGGGATGCGCGGCCCTGGTTGTGTGCCTGGGTGGCGGGTGTGGCCACGTGGGCCGGCGGGGGCACCATGGCGTGGGCGCAGGGCTACGCGCCGGACGAGGCTGCCGCGCGGATGGCTGTGCCGCCAGGGTTGGAGGTGACCTTGGTAGCGTCGGAACCGGTAATTCGGCAGCCAGTAGCGATCGATTTCGACGATCGCGGACGGTTGTGGGTCATGCAGTATTTGCAATATCCCAACCCGGCGGGGCTGGTGCGCGTGGCCTGGGACCGGTTCTCGCGAACGACGTATGACCGGGTGCCTGAACCGCCACCGCGTGGTCCGCGCGGCGCGGATCGCTTGACGATTTTGGAAGACAAAGACGGCGACGGTTACCTGGAGAGTGGGCACGACTTTTTGTCGGGATTGAACCTGGCCAGTGGCTTTGCCTTTGGTCAAGGAGGCGTGTTCGTGCTGCAGGTTCCGTATCTGCTGTTCTATGCTGATCGTGACAACAACGATCAACCTGACGGCGATCCGGAGGTGCTTCTGAGCGGTTTCGGCATGGAAGATGCGCATTCGGTAGCCAACTCGCTGACCTGGGGGCCCGACGGCTGGTTGTATGGCGCGCAGGGCAGCACGGTAACGGCGAACATTCGCGGCGTGGAGTTCCAACAAGGCGTGTGGCGATATCACCCGCGGACCAGGCGCTTCGAGCTGTTTTATGAAGGGGGAGGAAACACTTGGGGCGTCGATTTCGACGCGGCGGGCGAGTTGTTGGCCAGCACCAACTTTGGACCGACCGTGTTGCTGCACGGCGTGCAAGGCGGATATTACTGGAAAAGTTTTGGCAAGCACGGGGCGCTGCACAATGACCATGCGTATGGCTATTTTGACCATGTGCCGCAAGCCAATCCGCAGGGAGGCCATGTTTCCAACGGAGGGTTGGTGTATCGGGGGGTGGGCCTACCGTCGGCGTTTCGCGAGCGGTATGTGGCCAACAATTTGCTATCGCACAATGTCTATTGGCACGAGTTGACTCGTCGAGGCTCGACGTTTAATAGTCGGCACGGGGGCACACTGCTGGCGTCGAACGACACGTGGTTCGCGCCGAGCGACGCGACCTGCGGCCCGGACGGCGCGCTGTATGTAGCCGATTGGCACGATCAACGCACGGCGCACCCCGACCCCGACGCCGACTGGGATCGCCGCAACGGACGAGTTTTTCGGATCGCGGCCACTGGCCGTCCCTGGGCAACCGTTGCGGATCTGGGCCAGCGTTCGACCGCGGACCTGGTGGGACTGCTCGAGCACGAAGACGCTTGGTATGTGGGTCGCGCGCGGCGGGTACTGGCCGAGCGGCGCGACTCGGCCGGGGCCGAGCTGGTGCGCGGGCGACTTGTAGTGCGGTTCGGCACGGTCTGGCAGGCGCGCGACGATGTATCGCCGCAATCGAGTCGCGAGGCGCTGTGGGCCCTGTATGCGATGGGGGGGCTCGACGAGGCGCCGGCAGACTTGCTAGACGCGCTAGCGCACCACGGCCATTGCGATGTGCGGCGGTGGATGGTGCGCTGGGCCGGCGATGAACTGTCGGTGGCGGAACCACGTGCCAACTGGAATCGCGTGGTGTGGCAACCGAAAGACGAACCCGACGTCGCGACGCGTGTGCAGTGGGCGGCCACGGCCAGGCGGATGCCCGCGGAACGGGCCTGGCCCATTGTCGAACAACTTGGCGCGTGTGACGGAGATTCCGACGACCCGTACTTGCCGCTGATGCTGTGGTGGGCAGTGGAGCGACATGCGGATGAGTTGGCGGACAAAGTGCTCGAGTTTGCAGCCGACATGAGTTGTTGGAACCGGGCCTTGTGGCGCGACACCATTTTGCCGCGCTGGGTGCGTCGGGCAGTCGCTCGACACGAGCAGACGGGATGGGGCTTTCCGGCGGCGCTGTGCGCGGCGGCGCCGAATTGGGACGGCCAGGGGCCGCTGATCGCGGCCTGGGAAGAGCAACTGCGAGGGGTGTCATGTGCCACCACGCCAGTGGAGCTGCAGCCCCTGTTGCGCCAGGTGTGGTCTGAACGAAGCGAGGACCGCGTGGTGCAGAGTTGGGCGGCGCGCCTGGGTTGGACCGAGGCGCGTATGGCGTTGTTGGCCGCGGCTTCGGGCGAGACCGCGGTGCCACGCGCCCTACGGTTGTCCGCGCTGGCCACGGCCGCGGAATTGCGGGGAGCATTGCCGATCGACCACCTGTTGCCGGCGCTGGGACGTGAGACCGACGACGAGTTGTTGACGGCGCTGGTTGACGCCGTGGCATGGAGCGACGAGCCACGCGTGCTCGAGGCGTTGATGGCAACTTATGACCGTGCGACGGCGGCCGTGCGACGGTCGATTCGACAGGTGGTGTTTCGACGCCCCGCCTGGGCGGGGCTGTGGATTGCCCAATGCGATTCCGGCCGGTTCGCGCCCAGCGACGTGGGGCTCGACGAGCTGCGCCCCCTGGCGGCCCACGGCGATGCGGCACTGCAAGCAACCCTGCGGCGACTGTGGGGTACGTTGCAGGTGGCCACGCCCGAGGAAAAACTGGCTGAGGTGCGTCGCCTGAACAACGATTTGCGTGCCGCGGCGGGCGATGCACGCGCGGGTCGCGCGCTGTTCGGCGAGCATTGCGCGAGTTGCCACCGATTGTTCGACCAAGGACAACCGGTGGGTCCCGACTTGACCGGCGCCAATCGGCACGATCGCGACTATTTGTTGGTGAGCCTGGTTGACCCGTCGGCGACGATACGACGCGAGTATTTGAATTATTCACTGGTGACCCACGACGGGCGGATCATGTCAGGGCTGCTCGTCGAAGAGGCCGCGGGAGCGGTGACCCTGCTGGGTGGCAAAGCCGAACGCACGGTGGTGCCACGGCAAGATATCGAAACCCTGGAACCGGCCCTCGCGTCGTTGATGCCGGAACGGTTGCTGGAGAAGTTGTCGCCAGGGCAATTGCGCGATTTGTTCAGCTATTTACAAGCTACCGGGCCGCCGACCGGCGGGGAGAGTTCGCCATGAAAGATTTGCCGATGGCGACGCAGCTCGACCGTCGCCGGTTTTTACACAGCGCGGCGCAGGGCTGGACAACAGGCCTGGCGCTGGGGGCCTGGGGGGCGTCTCGCCTTTCAGTGGTCAAGGCGGCAGAGCCTGAGTTGCCGGCCAATGCGCTGAAAAACAAAGACGGCAATGCGACGGCGAAGCCGGCGTTAGTAGCGATTACGCTGGATTTGGAAATGAGCCGGCACTATCCCACCTGGGATCAAACTCACTGGGACTACGAGAAGGGGAACCTCGACGAAGCGACGAAACATTATGCAGTCGAAGCAGGGCGACGCATCGAGCAGCATGGAGGTCGGGCGCACTATTTCGCTGTGGGGCAGGTGTTTGAGCAAGCCGACATGGCTTGGCTGGAAAGTTTGGTGGCCGCGGGTCACCCGGTGGGGAACCATACGTACGATCACGTGAACCTGCTGGCAACCCGGCCCGAAGATTTGCAATTTCGCTTTCAACGTGCCCCGTGGTTGATCGAAGGCCGTACGCCACACCAGGTGATTGACGACAACGTGCGGCTTTGCTCGCGAGCCATGCGTGCTCGATTGGGCATCGATCCCAACGGTTTCCGCACGCCGGGTGGCTTCCAGCGTGGGTTGTACGATCGGCCCGATGTGCAGCGCCTGTTGGTTGAACAAGGGTTCTCCTGGATCAGTAGCTTGTATCCGGCCCACCCGGTGGTGGAACCGAATGTGCGGCCGAACGAGGAGATGTTCGCCGGACTACTGGCCGCGCAACCCCAAGCGCAGCCGTTTACGTATCCGGGTGGATTGCTCGAGGTGCCGATGAGCCCGATTAGCGACGTGGGTTCGCTGCGCACAGGTCGTTGGAAGCTGGACGCGTTCTTGGAGGCAACACGGCAGGGAGTGGAATGGGCTATCGATCAGGGGGCCGTGTTCGATTTCCTAGCGCATCCATCTTGTCTGGTAGTGGCTGACCCGGAGTTTCGGGTGATCGAGTTGATCTGCCGCCTGGTGGCTGCCGCTGGCAATCGTGCTAAGCTTGCCAACCTGGGCGAACTGGCCGAACGTGGGCGGGGAAGTGGCGCGCCGGAGTTTCTGACCGCAGTGGGCGCCTGACGCGGTCAAGGTGATCGAGCACGAAGGGCATCAATTGACACGCCTTGTGCAGCGACCGTCGTCCTCTGACGAATCCGAGGCAACTCCCGCTGCACTAGTAGTAGTTTGCCCCAACCCCTTGCGGGTTCGGGGGTCGTTCCGCGTCACCCAGCAAAGCTGGGTTGGCGCTCCAGTGGCTTCTGTTTGCCCCAACCCCTTGCGGGTTCGGGGGTCGTTCCGCGTCACCCAGCAAAGCTGGGTTGGCGCTCCAGTGGCTTCTGTTTGCCCCAACCCCTTGCGGGTTGGGGCGTCGTTCCGCGTCACCCAGCAAAGCTGGGTTGGCGCTCCACTAGTAGCTTGGTGGTCAAGCCAGATTGGCATTTGCGCTCCGTGCCTGGTTTCAATTCCTTCCCCTGCGACGCTTGACGCCGCGCTACAATCTACTGGCTACGCGAGCGCACGATGTGCGTGTGGTTGCGGTGGTCGGTGGGATCGCCCTGGCCCGGCATCGTGGCCCAGCCAGCGTAATACTGGTGTATGGTCGAGTATGCGCCACGGGCAGCGGGGCTTGGGCTGCTGTTATTGACGGAGTCGAAACGACGTTCGAGTCGCGAAGGAGCACAGCGGATGCGCCGAAAGATCGAGATGGTGCACGCAGCCTGGCTTGGGCTGGTGTTGGTTGCGGGACCGGGGGCATCTCCGGGGGTGTGCGGAGACGCTTCGCCCGCCTCGGGCTGGCCGCAATGGCGTGGACCCTTGCGTGACGGAACCTACCAAGGCCCCACCTGGCCCTCCCGTCTTGACGACCGCCATTTGCAACTGTTGTGGCGAGTCGAGATGGGACCGGGCTATTCCGGGCCCGTGGTGGCGGCCGATCGGGTGTTCGTCGCAGAGACCCGACAAGAGCGGGACGAAGTGGTGCGTGCGCTCGACCGTCGGACGGGCAAGGTGTTGTGGGAAGCCGAGTGGCCTGGAGCGTTGAGCGTACCTTTTTTTGCGCGATCCAACGGTGACTGGATTCGCGCAACCCCGGCCTATGATGGGGAATCGCTGTATGTGGCCGGCATGCGAGATGTTCTAGTGTGTCTGGATGCCGGCACGGGTGCTGAACGCTGGCGGGTCGACTTCGTGGAGCGATTCCAGGCTCCGCTGCCAGACTTCGGGTTCGTGTGCTCGCCATTGGTGGACGACGAAGCAGTGTATGTTCAAGCGGCAGGGTCGGTCTGCAAATTAAACAAGCGGACCGGCCAAACGCTGTGGCGCGCGCTAGAAGATGGAGGTGGAATGTGGGGTAGCGCGTTTGCTTCGCCCCGGATTGCCGAAGTGGCCGGCCGACGCCAATTGGTTGTGCAAACTCGTCAGCATCTGGCTGGGGTAGATCTGGCGACGGGCCAGGAATTGTGGCGACAAGAGGTGCCGGCCTTTCGTGGAATGAATATCTTGACCCCCACGGTGGTGGATGGTGACCTGTTCACCAGCGCATACGGAGGACGTAGTTTTCGCTATCGAATTGTGCCGGAAGCAGACAAGCTGACCGTGCAAACCGTTTGGGACAACAAGACTCAAGGCTACATGTCGTCACCCGTGGTGATTGGGGGCCACCTGTATCTGCACTTGCGAAATCGACGGTTTGCTTGTTTGGACCTGGCTACCGGCAAAGAAGCCTGGATCACTCAACCGTTTGGCGAGTATTGGAGCTTGGTGGCGCAGGGCGACCGAATCTTGGCACTTGATGAAAGCGGAGTGCTACGATTGATTGCGGCGAACCCCCAACAGTTCACACTGATCGACGAGCGCCGGGTGAGCGAGGAATCGACCTGGGGGCACCTGGCGGTGGCAGAAGATCAGGTGCTGGTGCGCGAGCTCAAGGCAATGGCCGTTTATCGCTGGGCGGATGACAACTAGCAGCCCGTCTAATTCTTCAACGGGCTGGTATTGGCTTGCCGTGGCTTGCCGGCCTTCGCTCCAGGCTGAGGTGGCCCGGGGCGCCAGCTCGCGAATGCCTAATCGAGCGGCAGGAACGGCCGAATGGCCTGAGCCAGTTGATTCACAAACGGCGGCTGCACAATCCGCACGTGATCGGCGTCGATCCAGTGTACCTCGACCCCGCCTGTGGCCAGACGTGTCCAGCCCAGGTCTTCGGCGTCTACCAAGCTGCCGGCGTGCTGCCTGGCCCGCACCACCAGGGCGCGTCCGGCATAGGCGCGCGGGCGGTGGTGGACGATGCCCTTCAGGTTCGCGCGAAACACCTCGAAAATCTGTTGTGCGTGTTCCGCGGCCACGCCCGCGTCGACTAATTGGGCACGTGCCGCGCGTTCTAGGAAGTAGGCCAGTTGTTCGGGCGGCGCGAGAGCTCGCAAGGACTCGAGGTCGATGGCTGTTTCGTGGGGAAACATTTCGAGCACGAGCGGCAGGAAGTCCGCCTCGCTGGCTTGTTGACCATCGGGCAGTGCGCCCGCGTCGACCAAGGCCAAGAGCCCGATCGGTTCCCCAGCCTCGGACAACTGGCAGGCCATTTCATGGGCCAGGTTGCCGCCGAGAGACCAGCCGAGCAGGTAGTAAGGGCCGTGGGGTTGGGTCTGGCGAATGGCGGTGACATAGTCGCTGGCCATGGCGCACAGGTCTTCGGTGGGAACATCGTCGCCATCGATGCCGCGTGCCTGAATGCCG
>CAYSXM010000074.1:0-10676 GCA_964434905.1 uncultured Pirellulales bacterium
CGCGAGCTGGAAAACCTGATCACGCGAGCCAGCGTGCTGAATACCGGCGGAATGGTCGAGGCCGATCAGTTGCGACCCTGGCTGATCGATTCGGCGAACTCCGCTCCGGCAACGACCGCGGCGGCCCCTGCCGTGGGGCTGAGCTTGCATGATATGGAACGCCAGATGATCGAGTCCACACTCGACCACTTTGGCGGACATCGGGCCAAGGCGGCCAAGGCGTTGGGCATCGGCATTCGCACCTTGTCCGGCAAGCTCAAGGCCTATGGCTACGCGCCCCGGACCAAACAGTTTTCCAAAGTGGGCTAACCAGCAGGAATTGCCGATTGCCAGCGGCCAAGGCTGCCGGTTGACGTCGGAAAGGAACCACCCAGAACTGGGTAAGTCGGGCAAGCGCCACCTATCGGCGCGAACCACGAAGGACATGTAACCGATGGAATCTGAGGGACTTGGCGCCTTGGTGAATCGCACCTTGGCGCGGACCGGCGGCCAGATCGCCACGGCGCTGGCACGCCGCTTGCAACGTGTGACCTAGGAGCGGCTGGAAACCGTGGAGACGAGCCCCATGCTCACCCAAGGATTGTTTGGCGGCACCGCGATTCCGGTGCTCGAGCAACTGGCGCAGTTTGCCCAAGCGCGGCACAGCGTGTTGGCGGGCAATATCGCCAATCTCGACACGCCGGGTTATCGAACGCGCGATATATCGCCCGAGCGATTTCAGTCGCGGCTGCGCGAAGCGCTCGAGGCACGCGATCGCTCGGGCAGCCTGGAAGGTCTGAGCAGTCTGGGCGGGGCGTCGCGCGACCCGGTCGACGAAGTCGACGCGGGCCTGGAAGACATTCTGTTTCACGACGATTCGAACGGGGGGCTGGAACAGCAGGTTGCTGAAATCGCCAAGAACCAAATGCAACACAACTTGGCAATGACCATTCTAGGAAACCAGTACCGGCTGTTGCAGGTGGCGATCAGTGAGCGCGTGTCGTAACGTGTCTTGTCCCTCGGAGCCGAAGGAAACCAACGATGTTCACGTCTCTAGACATCAGCACCAGCGGGCTGGTCGCGCAGCGGGTGCGGTTGAACGCCATTTCGAGCAACCTGGCCAACGTGTCGACGCAAATCAACGAAGCGGGCGAAAACGTTCCCTACCAACCGCGATTCGTGGTGTTCCAGACCGACGACGCCCTGAGTACCGCGAGCGGCGGGGTGGGCGTGAAGGTGCAAAGCGTGGAGACCTCGAACAAGGAGCCACGCTTGAAGTACGAGCCGAATCATCCGTTGGCCAACTCTGAAGGCGACGTAGCGTATCCCAATATCGATCTGACATCCGAGTTTGTCGACGCCGTGGAGGCGACGCGAGCCTATGAGGCGAACGTCGGCGTCATCGAAGTTAGCAAGGACTTGAATCAGCAAACCCTGCGAATCGTCGCCTAATTCGGCAGCGCGATACCCGCACGATCTCCGGCTAGGCCCGCCCCGCGTGGCACCTGGAATCGTTCGCGTCGACTCTCGAAACCAGCCCGGTCAATTCACCCACGACCCCGACATATCGGCCTGAGGAAGCTTGGCCCATGATTCAATCCGTGCAAATCGCTCTGCCGCCTCTGCCGCAGACGCTGGGTGCGCCGGCACCGGATGCGGCGCAGGGCACATCGTTCAAAAACGTGCTGTTGGATTCGATTCAACAAGTCAATCAGATGCAGTCGGAAGCGAACCAAGCGGTGGAAAAATTTGCCACCGGAGGCGAGGTGAACCCGGCCGAGGTACTGACCGCGGTCCAGAAGGCCGACTTGGCCTTTCGGTTGATGATGCAGGTACGAAACAAGTTGGTGCAGGCCTACGAGGACGTGCAGAACATTCGAGTTTAGTCTGGCCGGGATACCATGGCGCACGATGCGCCGTCGGAGATTCTTGGGCGAGCGCGGAGCATAGTGGGAAATGGACTTCCTGAATCGGGCCCTGGCCCAGTTGAGCGACCTATTCCGCTCGATGACCCCTGGCGCGCGGCTGGCTTCGGCGCTGTTGCTGGGGGTGGCGGTGATCAGCCTCGGCTTCCTGTTCAACACCCAGGTCGCGGGGACCGACGCCTATTTGATGGGGGGCGAGCGCTTCGCGGCGAGCGAACTACCCGCCATGGAGGCGGCCTTTGCCAAGGCGGGGCTGGCGGCCTACGAAGTGGAAGGGAACCGCGTGCGTGTGCCCCGCGGCCAGCAATCGGCCTATATGGGCGCGCTGGCCGACGCCGGCGCGTTGCCGTCGAACTTTGGCGATTTGTTGATGAGGGCAGTGGGGGAATCGAACCCTTTCCACACCAGTTCGCAACGCGAGGAACTGCTGAAAGTGGCCAAGCAGAAAGAGCTGGCCAATATCGTACGCGCCATGAGCGGCATCGAAAACGCCGCGGTGTTCTTCGATGAAAAGCCCAAGCCGGGCTTGCGCCGCGACAAACTGCTTTCGGCCTCGGTGATCGTCAAACCGCAAGGCAGCATGCCGCTGGACGATAACCGCGTTCCAATGATTCGCCACCTCGTGGCAGGCGCCGTGGCAGGGCTGACTCCTCAGAAAGTGACCGTGATCGACCAGAACGGCCGGACCTATGCCGCCGACGAATCGGGCAGCGCGGGGAGCGGGCAAGACGACGTGTACTTTGCCACGCAACAACGCTGGCAGAACTGGTATCGCGACGAAATTCGCAATGCCCTGTCGTACGTGGAAAACGCGGTGGTCACGGTCAACGTGGAACTCGACAAGGAACTGGAGCACACCGAGGAATCGGTCAAGGTCGATCCCCAGCCCGTGGCGGTGCACAGCACCGAATTAACCAAGATTCTGACCCAGGAAAAAGGGGGCGGACCGGCTGGCCAGGTAGGGCTACAGGCCCAACAGCCCAACGCGGGTGCCGCGCTTAGCGCCGCGGCCCAAGGCAATCGCACCAGCGAGGACACCTCGAACCGTGAAGAGCAAAATGTCGTGTCGCACAATCGCAAGCACCTCAAGATGAAGGGGCTGACGCCGACCAGGGTCAGCGTGGCAGTGGCGATTCCGGATACGTACATCAAGGATGTGTGGCGCACCCAAAATGTTCCCGCCGCGGGACAGCCTGCCGCCGAGCCCGGGCCACAAGAACTGGCCAAGCTCGAAGAAGAGATCAAGGTCAAAATTCGTCAGCACGTGTTCGGCCAGGTACTGGCCCCTGGCGAGGTGCAGGACCCCAGCCGGCTGGTGACGGTGACCACCTTCGCGCACCTGCCGCGGGCACCGCTGCCGATGCCGGCGTCGACCGATGCGGTCTTGGCCTGGCTCGCCCAGTACTGGAGCACGCTGGGGTTGTTTGGCTTGGCCGGCTTCGGCTTGCTGGTGTTGCGATCGACGGTCCGTGCCGGCACGGCACAACCGACTTCGCTGGGGGGCGAGCGAGACGAGCCCGTGGCAGGCACCATCGGCCAAGGCGAAGCGGAAGCCGAGAGCGACGCCCCGCTCAAAAAGAAGCGTCGCATTTCCGGCGGACCATCGCTACGTGACGAACTAGCCGAGCTGGTGCGCGACGACCCGGACACGGCGGCGAATATTCTGCGCGGTTGGATTGGAAACACGAACTAAAGGACGCAAAAAATCGTGGTCGATGTGGACTGTGTTGAAAGGCGATGCGTGACCACCGGCATGGCCAGGGTCCGAGCTCTTTTCGTGCGATCGCACGGGCACACCAGCACGCCGGGCGGCAGTTCAGCAGTCTTACGGACCAGATTCTCGCGGGCTCGAATAAACCATGGCAACTAGCGATCCAGCCTTGCGAAAAGCAGCCGTGCTGCTGGCTAGCCTCGACGAGGCCACGGCCGAGGCACTGCTGCAACGGATGGAACCCAGCCAGGCTTTGCGCGTGCGCCAGGCGGCAGCCGAGCTGGAAGCCATCGACCCCGCCGAACAACGGCAGGTGTTGGCGGCGCTGTCCAGTGGCGAAGTTCCGCTGGGCCGGTGGGGTTCCGCCGATGCCGACCGGGGCGTCGAACTCGACGAAAGCCTGCGAGCCAAGCTGCGGAGCGAAGCCGTGGGGGCGGTCGATGCGCCGACGGCCCGGGCCTGGCAACCCGACAGCGCGCCGCCGTTTGGTTTCCTCGACGAATTTGCGCCGGCCGACATCGTCCCGGCGCTGGCCGACGAACATCCGCAGATCATGGCATTGGTGGTGGCGCATCTGTCGCCGCACCGTGCGGCCGAGGTGCTGGCCAAGCTGCCACAGCCAACTCAAGTCGACGTGGTCAAGCGGCTGATCGATTTGCAACCGGCCGACCCCGGCGTGGTGCGCGAGGTGGAATTGGCAATTGAGTGCCAGCTCGAGGCACAGCAGCGGCAACACCGTGCCCGCGCCGCTGGGCTGGCGGTCCTCGGACAAATACTCGAAGCGGCGGATGGTCGCGTGGGGGCCGAAATCATAGGCAACGTATCGCGTCACGATCAGCGGCTGGGTCGGCTACTCGAACGCCGGCCCACCCCCGTCACGCGACTCGAGGAGCTCGATGATGCCGGGCTGGCGTCGCTCGTCGCGGAGGCCGATCCACAGCTTACCGTGCTGGCGTTGGCGGGCGCCAGCGAGGCCTTGCTGGCGCGGGTGCTGCGGCAGTTTCCTCCGCGAGCGGCCCGGCGTTTAGAGCAGGCGCTGTCGCAGATGGGCCCCACGCGTCTGAGCGATATGACCGGCGCCGAGCAAGCCCTGCTGGCGCTGGCGCGGGAACAACAAGGTTCGGGCCGACCCGGGGCTCGGGCCACGGGTCATCTGAACACCGCGGCGTAGCGCACAATTCCCTGGGAATGGATGGTCATGGCCACGGTAATTAAAGCCAGCGACGCGGGAAACGCCACGAGCGGCGCTGCCTTCAACTTCGACGACATGGGTCGCAAGGCCGATGCCTATGTGGCACAGGTTCGTGCCGAGGCAGGCAAGATTGTCGAACAGGCCCGGGCCGAGGCGACCGCCGTGCGACAACGTGCCGCACAGGAAGGGCGCGCCGCAGCCGAGCGTGAAATTGCCAGCCTGGTCGAAGCCCGGGTCGCCGAGCGCATGCAGCGCATCACCCCCACTGTGGCCGAGGCAGTGCGCGCGCTGACCGAGACCCGTGCCGCGTGGCTCAGCCATTGGCAACAGGTCGCTGTGCGCGTGGCCGCCGCGATTGCAGCACGCGTCATCCGTCGCGAGCTTTCGCGGCAACCCGAGATCACGCTGGACCTGGTGCGCGAAGCGCTCGAGCTCGCGGCCGGCAGTCCCGATATCCGGTTGGTGGTGCATCCCGACGACTTCGCGGCACTGGGCGACCAGATGACCTCGCTAGTGGCCGAGTTGGGTTCGGCGGGGGCAGCTCAGGTGGTGCCAGACGCTAGCTTGTCGCCGGGCGGCTGCCGCGTGGAAACACGGTTCGGCGTGATCGATCAACAGATCGAAGCGCAACTAGCGCGGATCAACGAAGAGCTCTCCTGACCGCGCCTGGCACGTGGCGCGGACGACAAAACAATTGACTGCGGGTGGGAAACCGTGATGCTCGATGTAGTCGACCAACTAGCTCAGATCATGCCAACGCGCCTCGAAGGCAGCGTGTCGCGGACCGTCGGCATGACGGTGGCGGTGACGGGCTTTCCGGCCCCGGTGGGTGCGCTGGCCGAGATAGATCGGATGTCGGGCGCACCACTGCTGGCGGAAGTCATCGGTTTTCGCGACGAACTGACGCTGCTGTACCCCCAGAGCGAAATGGGCGGCGTGCGGCGCGGCAACCGGGTACGGCTACGACAAACGGCCCCCTGGCTGCGTGTGGGGCCAGAGCTATTGGGGCGCGTGATCGACGCGTTTGGGCGTGTGATGGACGATCGGCCTCAACCAGCCCTAGCCGACCGCACGCCGTTGATGCGGCAACCACCCCCGGCCTTTGCGCGGCCACGCATTGATCAACCTCTGAGCACTGGGGTGCGCGCGCTCGACGCGCTGCTCACCTGTGGCAAGGGGCAGCGGATGGGCATCTTTGCCGGCTCGGGTGTGGGCAAAAGCGTGACCATGGGCATGATGGCCCGCTACACCACGGCCGATGTGAACGTGATTGCCTTGGTCGGCGAACGAGGTCGTGAGGTGCGCGAGTTCTTGGAAAACGACCTGGGGCCCGCCGGCCTGGCCCGCAGCGTGGTGGTGGTCTCGACCAGCGATCAACCGGCCGTGGTGCGGGTTCGCGCGGCGTTGTGTGCCACGGCGGTCGCGGAATATTTTCGCGACCGAGGCCAGGACGTCATGCTGATCATGGATTCGCTAACGCGGTTCGCGCAGGCCCAGCGTGAGATCGGCCTGGCCGCCGGAGAACCCCCCACCACGCGCGGCTATCCCCCCAGTGTGTTTGCTCTGTTGCCGAAGCTGGTAGAGCGCGCCGGATGCAGTGCCGAGGGGAGCATTACCGCGTTCTACAGTGTGTTGGTCGAAGCCGACGACCCCAACGAACCGATTGGCGACGCGGTGCGCGGATTGTTAGACGGCCACACCTGGCTGTCGCGCAAATTGGCCTCGCGCGGACACTACCCGGCCATCGACGTGCTGGGAAGCCTCAGCCGATTGATGCCGCAGATTGTTCCCGCGGCGCAGCTCGACGCGGCCACGGCCTTGCGCGAGCTGTTGGCGGTATATCGCGAGCACGAAGACCTAATTTCCATCGGGGCCTATCGCCGCGGCGCGAATCCGCTGGTCGACGTGGCTCACGACATGCAGACCGAGATCAACCAGTTCCTACGACAGCGCATTGATGAACCGTCAAGCGTGGAAATCGCCCGGACCCAACTTGCCCAATTGGTGCACACCTGTGCCCAGCGACGCGCGCTGGCTGGTCGCACCGCACCGACTGCGCGAACGCCGTAACCGGCTCGCCAACCTCGGACCAAGGACGTTCCAATGACCCGCTTTCGCTTTCGCCTGGCCACGCTGCTGCGGCTGCGCGAGAGCGTGCGCGATCAGTGCCAAGGAGCGCTGGCCGAGGCTCTGGAAGCCCAGCGGTTGCTGGCCCACGAGCAGGCACAGGTTGCAGCCGATCTGGCGAGCCTGGAAGGCGACCAGCGCCGGGCAGCTCAGGCAGGCACCGTGGATGTCGACCGTTTGCTCAATACCCAACGCTTCGAAGCCGTGCTGCGCATCAGCCAGCTAGGGCTGTCCCGCCAGGCGGAAACACTGGAGGGGGAGATTTCTCGGCGACGCGAGGCGCTGTTGCTGGCCAATCGCGAGGCCCGCGTTCTGGAAAACCTGCGCGAGCAGCAGCGACAAACCCACCAGGCAGAATCGGAACGCCGGGAGATGGCAGCACTCGATGAAGCGGCAGCGCTGCGGCCCGTGGCCGAGGAGAACCAGCCATGGGCAAGCTAGTCCGCGGAGCATCGAGCGCTGCGCTGTATCTGGCGCTGGCCACCTTGTTGTCGCAGGTGATTCTCGGCGGTTTCCTGGTAGTGTCCGGCCGGCTGGATGCCACGCGGCGGGCGCAGTTGGCCGCCATCGTGCGCGGCGAAGCCTATGTGCCCGCCAGCGAACTCTCCAAGGCGCAGCAAGTGCCGACGTCGGGTCTGACCCAGGTCTCGTTGGAAGATTTGGCCGCGGCCCGCGCAGGCAAGCTGCGCGACCTGGAGCTGCGCGAAGAGGCGCTGCGCAAGGGCCTCGAGACTCTCGATGCCAAGCGCCTGGCGCTGCTGCAAGAGAAACAAGATTTCGAAGGCGCGCAAGTCGGCTTTCAAAAAGAGCTGCGCGAACTGCGCGAGGGATCGATCGCGCAAGGCGAAGACAACGTGCGCTCGATCTTGTCCAAGATCAAACCCAAACAGGCCAAGGAACAGCTCATGCAAATGGTGGAAAAAGGCGAGATCAATAACGTGGTTTCGCTGTTGGCCACGATGCCCACGGCCAATCGCACAAAGATCATCGGCGAATTCAAGACGGCCGAGGATGCCCAGACGTTGGACGAGCTATTGCGGTTGATGCGGCAAGGAATTCCCGAAGTGGACCTGATCGACCAAGCGCAACAGAACCTGGACCGCCAGGCGCCCCGGCGCGATCCCGCGAACCCCGCGCCGAATCGCACACGCTAGCCCTGGCTGCCGTCGCGCGACGAACTCCTTTACTGAAACCGTAACCATGACGACGAACCTTCGCATCGACCATTTGGCTTCGGCACTACCCGAGTTGCTGCCACCGGCGCCCCGCGCATCGGATCAAGGGTTCGACGCGCATTTTCAGCGCGCAGCGCAAACCCAGCTTGCGCCCAGCCCTGCGGCGCCGGCGCCACGCCCCGCGGCCGCCGACCGCGCGCCCGAGCAGACTTCTAGCGATTCGCCAACAGCCGGCCGCGACGACCGTTCCCCCGCCACACAGGCCAGCCCGCCGCACGAGCCGCGCCGCGCGGCCCCGCGCGACGAGACCTCGGAAGCTGTCTCGTCGAACACGGAACTAGCTGAGCCGGCAACGGAACGTGCGGCCATCGGCGATGAGGGGGCTGGCGCCGCGATCGCCGTAGCGGTCTCCGTGGCGCCGACGCAGCGGTCGGAAACTCCGGTCCAGAACCCAGGCGATCGTGGGTCCGAGACCCCGGTCCGCGCCGAAACACAACGCGCCGTGCGCCGGCGACCAGGAAAATTGCCTGCCGATGCCGCGGTTTCGGCCACGGAGCGGCGACGCGTCCCGGACAAATCGGCGACTCGGTCGCACGCGCGCGGTGCGACACGGCCGGGCCAGGACCAACCTGCGACCGGCGATCGTCCCGCCTCTGCATCCGCGGCGAAACAACCAGTTGGCGAGGCCAGCGTGTCGGGTCAGGACGCATCTCGCAAGACGGACCCGGCACTGGCGGCGCAACCACCCGAGCCCGGCGACAAGGTGGGTGAAGATCTTCAGGGCGCGCTAGCGCGGAATGAGGCAGCGCCAGCCGACCCAGTCTCCACTGGAGCAACGACCGACATTGCCGCATCGTTTCCGCGACCAGAGCCAGATGCCACAGCGGCCGGCGCGAGTCAACTGGCGCCAGAGGCGCCATCACACTCCGACGTTCACCGAACCGCCGCCTCGCACATCGAGCAGCCGGGCGCAACATCGCAAGCTGCGGCAGTCGAAACCAAGGTGGTAACGGAGGGGCAACTGGAAGAGTCCGCGGGCGAGGAAAAGACCAAGGAGGGAGCCCGTTCTGCCCGGGCTCCGCGCGGCGTAACAGCGCGCGTCGCCGGTACGGTTGACAAACTTGAACCGCCGACCGTGGAGGCGGCGCCGTCCGCCGTGCAGGGCAGCGCCCTGGCCGAAGCCGCTTCGCCCGAACGCGCGCCGGGCGACACATCGGTTCCGTCCCAAGCCAGAATCGATTCCGCGCCGACGCCCCCACCCGCCCACGTACACCCGGCGGCGTCCGCTCCGGCGCCCTCGCCGATTGCCTCGCGCGCCGCGAGCGGCGGCACCGTTGGCAACGCCGCGAGCGGGACATCCACGCGAGGGTTAGTGGAAGTCGATCGCGTGCGGCTGGTGCAGCGCGTGGCCCGAGCGTTTGAATATGCCGTGGAACACGGCAGCCCATTGCGGCTACGGCTTAGCCCGCCCGAGTTGGGTGCGGTGCGGGTAGAGATTGTGGTACAGGGTGGAAAGCTGCGCGCGCGATTGGCAGCAGAAACAGTCGAAGCCCAGAACGCGCTATTGGAAAACGCCGAGGCGCTGCGCGAACGGCTGGCCGACCACAATTTGCAACTCGAACAATTTGACGTGGACTTGGGCGAGCAATCGCCCCAGGGTCGACCAGAACAGTCGGCCGACGAGCGCTGGCAAGAAGCTGCGCCCCGGCAACACGAGCCAGGCAGCGGGCGCGAACGCCGCCGACCGGCGCGAACTGAAGAAGTGCTGCCGGCGGCAACCAAGGGCAGCGCCGCGGGCCCCAACCGTTTGAACGTAGTGATCTGAGTCCATTGCGAGGGGTTCTCAGGAACCTGTTTTCGGCCGCCAGACGTTGGTTGAGTGCCCTGCGTTTTGACGGAAGAAGGCTCCAGACCCCGACGTTGCAGTTCACCTGAACAACCAAGTGCCTGGCTGGTTTTTGCCGCCGGGATTCGTGCCACGCTATCAGGAGTAACCCATGGCGACCAACGGAATTCAAGGCACCGGCGGCAGTGGCCAAACCAATAGCACAAAGAAAAGTGATACGCCACCGGACCGGTTTCAGGAATTGGGTGTAGAGCAGTTCTTGAAACTGCTGATTTCGGAACTGCAGAACCAGGACCCCTTGAACCCGACCGATAACCAGCAATTGCTGGAACAGATCAGCTCGCTCAAGGACATTTCGACCTCGAACAAGTTGACGGAAACGCTCGATTCGCTGTCGCTGGAGCAAAATCTGGCCAGTGCCAGCAATTTGTTGGGCCGACAGATTTCGGCGCTCGACGACAAGGGGAACACCGTCCGGGGCAAGGTCGACAAAGTCTCGGTGCGCGACGGTTCAGCCACGCTGATCGTGGGCGACAAGCAAATTCGATTGAAGAACATTTCGGAGATCTTGCCGGCTGCCTAGCGCGCCGGCCACGACCAGACGATGCTCGCACGCGGGCAACCGGTCGAGCAAGGCACGCGGGCTGTGGATGTCAGGGGTGGCGCCCGGTGCGCCGGGGGCACAAGCAAGTTAGCAAAGGAGATTGGCCATGGGCCTGTC
>CAYSXM010000075.1:0-10580 GCA_964434905.1 uncultured Pirellulales bacterium
CCCCCACACGCCCGACGGCCGCCATATAGACCACGGCCAATTGGGCGCCATGGCTCTGGCTGCGTCGCCAATAGGTGGCCCCCGCGTGCGTGAGCGTTTCCGCGGAAGTCGTCTCGCCGGCCGGGCATGGGGCCTGGGCGAGGGCCTCGACTGCGCGGCGAACCAGGTCCGCGTCGCGTGCCTCGAACAACAACAGCCCTCGGCCAAAACCCGACGACTCTGTTGCGCCGGGCCACACCGCGAAAAGTGTTTGCTGCCCAAACAGGTCGCGCAATACCTCGTCGGCCGGAAGGTGCAACGCGGCGCCCACCTGTTGCGACAGGCTACGCAAGCGATCGACGTTGCCAGCAGCCGGCATCGATACCAGCGGCGGCACCGAAACCAGCCGTTGAAACAATCGGCTAGCGATGACGCGCCCGCCACGACCCGCCAAGTCGTCGATCTCGATGGACAGCCCCACGTCGTCGGGCACGTAGCGGGCCAGGCTGCCAGCGGCCACCGTCGAGGCCAGCGCCAGAGTCCATCCCAGCAACGCGGCACGCAGTGGCCTGTTAGCAAGCCAACGGACCGGCTGGAACCACCCATTCTTTCCGGCGGCGCCCCCGCGGACCCTGGCACCCACTGCGGCCAGGCGGCCACCGCCGCGTCCGGCGTGCATCAATTTCGCTGGGTAGTTCATCCGCACAAAAAGCGCCAAAGATCAATGAGGTGGCACGAGTTTGCGATTCAATTACCGACGTTGATTGGCAAGCCACGCGACGGTATGTCGCGCCGACCTGATTTTCGAGCAGACTACTATCCGGCTATTTCCTCAATATTGGCGAGAATCCGCGACCTGCGGCAACGCCTGAAACAGTCCGTCCCAGGCCGAGTCAGCCGATTTGGAAATTGGTCGAAATCCGTCATTTAAGCTGCCCACCCAACTATCGGGCGAGGCCGCACCCAAGCCTCCCATGGCTAGTCCCATGGGATCTGGCAGCAGGAGCACAACATCGGAGAAGCCCGTTGTGTATTCAACCGCCGTCACCGCGGAAGCGTCTGGCGAGGAACTGTTTGCAGACGCCGCTTGGGGTCCATCTGGCACCATAGCAACCACCAGCGCCGAATCATTGGCCGGAGACGACGCAGGCCCAACCGGGCGACCCGACAGCAGGCAAAGTGCGGCGATCATCAGCCCAGCGGCCATTGCGGCCCAGGCAGCCCATGAACGTTGGTCGATCGGCGACTCCCTGTCACCGACATTCCGATCATGTCGCAGCGCAGCCAGCACCCGCTCGACCAGATCCGACGATGGCCGCGGCATCGGCAAGTGTGCCGTCGCACGCACCACGCTCGCCAGGTCGCTGGCCAACAGGGCGCAGGCGCTGCATTGGCCGGCATGGCTGGCCAGCACCGGATCGCGTTCCCAAGCCCCTTCGACACCCGGAACCGTTCCATCGCCGGAACTAGCCAACTCGCTAGCACCGTCGATCTCATCGAAACGGGACTGCAATCGGATCTCGAATTCTTCGCAACGAATTGCGCTCATTCTGGTAAAGCCCCGCGGTTTCGTAGCGCTATCGCCAATTCGCGGCGTGCGCGATGGACCCAGGTTTTGGCAGTGCCTTCAGGGCACCCCAGCGCCCGACCGATTTCCCCATAGCTCAAATGCTGCTCATGCAACAACAAGAACGCACGACGGTATTCGTCTCGCAAGCCGGCTAATGCCAACTCCAACTCTTGCGCCAATTGCCGGGCCGGTGCCTCGTTCGGCGCATCGTCGGCCAGGTTTTCTGGCAACGCGCGCAAAACCTGGTGCCGGACCCTGGTGCCCAACAAACTTCGACAACGGTTCACCGCGATCGTCATCAGCCACGGTCGAAATGCACGTTGCCGATCGTACCGGTGTAGGCTGCGAATTGCGCGGACAAACGTCTCTTGGGTCAGGTCCTCCGCATCGTGAACGTGTCCCACCATGCGGTAGCACAGACCAAATACCACGCCACGGAACTGCCCTACAAGTTCAGCCAGCGCTTGCTCGTCGCCAGCCAGGCACCGGTCGATCAAGTCTTCGAGTTGATCGGCCAAGCGTCAGGCCCCAGCTCTTAGCCGTGTTCGGACAACTAGTTATACCCGCCAGCAGGATCGTGGGTTTCAACGAGTTGCGGGTCTAGTTAAACGACATAAATCATGCCTAAATAACCACTTGAGTGCAGAATCTGGTTTGCCAGGGTGGCGGCTCGACCCCCGCTACAGGGTGGCAGTGCTGGTGCTCCGCGGCACCTACCGCGCGTCTTCGAACATCGCGCGTAGGTCGCCTGTTGTGACGTCTTCGAGCCGCCTGCCGCGTCGGTCGAGCTGTTCGGTGACCTTGACGACGGTTTCTTGCATCACGCTGTGGGTCTCTTCCGACCCCCCCACCAGCACAAAGTTCTTGCCTCGGGTGAGCCGTTTATGGCCGTCCGTGGCATCAAAACCGATTCCCAAGAGTGCAGACTGCCGTGGTGGGCTCTTTGCTGATTTCACGTGGATCGACTCCCCAGGCCGCGTGCGTGGGCCCGAAATGGACGACGCGGCGCACCCTAATTTCCGTCGACATTACAAGCCGCTAGACACCAGCGTCAAGGTGCACGGGCCAGCGTCGCCGCCGCCGCGCCTGCTCGGTGGGTCGTTACGCGTCGCCGGCCTTGATCACTTCTCGGACCGTTTGCCGGGCCATCCTGAAGGCGTTCACCAGGGTCTGCGACCGTTGAGCCAGTTGCTCGGTGGTGACGTTGCGCATTCCATCCGATTGTGAAAGTCCGGCCAGTGCAAGTGACAATGGCAGGAATTCCATGAACTCGCGGTAGCGGCGTTTTTGTGCGTCGTCGTCGGTCGACATGGGCACTGTCCCCCATCCTTCTGGGCGATTGCCACAGACTCTGCCAGCCGACCTAGAAACGGGTCAATACCTGCCATGCAGAGCACGGTGACGACGGTAGTACACACTGCGGCAGTACACAAGTGGGGGGGCACCCCGCCAAGCGTGAAGGCCACCGAGCTGGCGTCCGGAGTCAAGCGGTGCCGGAACCAGGGGGCACGGACCAACCTGCGGTTGGAATGAAACTGACTCCGAACCCTATCGCCGCTTGAAGAAGTTGCGGAGCACATCGCCGGCGGCCTTGCCGGAGTCGGCGGAACTGGGCGGCTTGGGCTTCTTCGGCACGGTAGGCGTCGCGTTCGTATCGCTCGAAGTAACGTCCATAGCCGTAGTATCTAGCCCCGAGGCCGCCACGGTCTGGCGAGTAGGGTCGGGTGTGGCGGTCTCTTTCAGCTCGCGCGTTTCGGCCGTCGAACCGGTTACCTCCGGTTCGTCTCCTAGCCAGCGAGAAACATCATCGTCGGGGGCGATTGCGGCGCTGGCGCTTTGTGCCATGCGTACCACGGCGTCATGAATCGATGTCACTGGCGGTCGACGAGTGGGCGCAGGCGTTTCTGCCAGATGAATCTCGAACTCCAAGGGACCGACTTTCAGCCGATCCCCCGCTCGCAGGGCTCGCTCGCCCTGAACTCGTTCATCGTTGACATAGGTACCGTTTCGGCTACCCAAATCACGAATTGCCAACAGATCCGTCTCGACGAGAATCACGCAATGGTGGCGACTGATCAAGTCGCTCTTGGGACGGAGCTGGCAATCCTCGGCACGACCTATGAAAAACTTTGAGCCGCCGACCGGCACTTCTTGCCCGGTGTTGGCTCCCGCAACTACCTTGAGCTTCACATCCATTGACGGCACCGCTGGGCAGAGGACAGTCATCAAACAAATCGCAATAATGGCGAATCGAGCATCGGATATCCTCTGCGACGCGAACCGAACTTGACGCTAGTCCCTGGTGTGGTGCGGTGCCTCATGAAAGCCGACAACGGCCAGCACGAGACGCGCTATCTGTATTGATCGGGCTCGGGGCATAACCGGCTTCACGCCGAGCCTCCAAGACCGGTTCGGCCCGTTCATGCCGATCGGACTACCCGCTGAAAATCTACGCAGTTCGCCCGGGCATTCTCAATCCTCCTTATGGGGGAAGGGGTGCGTCGGGCAATCTGCGGTGTTTCAACCCACTTATGCTATCCGACGCAACTTCATTGGTCCAAGGAATTCTACCGCAAAATACGACGTGAAAAATGCGTTAACTTTTGTGATTCCAAGCGTCCGAGCCAAAACGAAGGGCTAGTTCCTTCGTAGCCGTGCGCTCTGCTTCTGTGGCCTGTCCCGGCCGGCCCACCACCGCCAGTTCTGCTTCCCAAAACGGCTGCCAGGCCAGCGCCAATTCGGCGGCGGTGAGACGCACCTGGGTCAAATCGCACAGCCCGGCCAGTTCCGGTGCGGCCATCGATCGCTCCAGCAAAACGCTGCCATGCATTAGCACTGCCTCGCGACGGCGACGTTGGGCGCTACCGCCGATCTTCACCTCGCCGATCAAGACATCTCCCACCGCACGTCTGGCAAAACACAATAGCGGCTCTGCCCCTGGTGCGGCGCTGCCTGGGCCGCCGTGCAGTCGCGCGGTCACCGACCACTGGGCCAATGTAGCCACCAGGCTGGTGTGAACGCGGTCGTACAACTGCCGAGCTGACGCGGCCAATCGATGGTCGCAAGGCACCACTAAACTGTAAGTCAGCTCGTGGTCATGCACTATCGCGCCACCCCCGCTGGCTCGGCGCACCAGCGGGCAGTGCCTGCTGGTGGGGTGTTCACCCCGTTTGGCATGTTCCTGAAAATATCCCAAAGAGAGCGTCGCTGGCGTCCAGCCATAGTACCGCCAAGTACACCCGTCGCCCGGCTGGACGCAGCGCAGCAGCGCCTCGTCGCGCGCCATGTTCCAGGTTCCCGTGGCCGGGGCGTCGGTTAGAACACGACACTCGTCGACGCCTGTCATGGCCGTTGCTCGTGCGCGGTGATATCGATGCCGATTGGCGCCAGGCTCCCGACTCAGTTCCAGCGAGCACGTGGTTCGCGAATCTATCGGGCGGGGGACAACCCGGGCATGGCAGGCGCGGGAGCCACGTTGCGTGGCTGGCCAGGAGCCTGCCACCGCAAGACCGGCTGCCGCGCCGCTTGCACGTCGTTAGGCCGACAGATGGGCGTTGAATGGGGCGCCCCTTGCACCAGTTCGGCCTGTTCGGCCACGATGGTGCGCAGTGCGTCGACAAACGCATCGAGCGTTTCTCGGCTCTCAGTCTCGGTCGGCTCGATCATCATCGATTCACGCACGGTCAACGGAAAATACACCGTCGGCGCGTGAAAGCCATAGTCCAGCAGCCGTTTGGCGATGTCCATGGCTGAAATACCACGCGTCGCCTTCAATTCCGACGCCGTGGCCACAAATTCGTGCATGCAGCGGTTGCCATGCGGCACCGGCAAGAATTCGCTGACCAGGGCCAACAAATAATTGGCGTTGAGCACCGCATTTTCCGCCACCTGGCGCACGCCGAGCGGGCCATGGGTGCGCAAATAGCAATAGGCTCGCACCAGCACACCGGTGTTGCCGAAAAACGCCCGCACCCGTCCGATCGACTGGGGTCGATCGTCGTCCAGATAGTATTGTTCTCCTCTTCGAGCCACGATCGGCGATGGTAGAAATGGGGCCAATGCCGCGCGAACCGCAATCGGCCCTGCTCCTGGTCCGCCTCCACCGTGCGGACCGCTAAACGTTTTGTGTGGGTTGAAGTGCATCATATCGGCCCCCAAATCGCCCGGCCGTGTGATGCCCAAGATGGCGTTCATGTTGGCGCCGTCGAGATAAATCAGGCCCCCTCGTTCGTGAACCAGCGACGCAATCTGGTCCATCTGGGGATCGAACAGCCCCAGCGTATTGGGGTTTGTAATCATGAACACGGCCGTCTGGGGGCTGAGTTTTGCCCGCAGGTCATCCAGGTCTACCAGTCCGCCCGCAGTACTCTTAACCGCTCGCGTGGTGTAACCCGCCATGGCCGCGCTGGCGGGGTTCGTGCCGTGTGCCGAATCGGGAATCAGTACCTCTGTCTTGGACACCCCCAGATCGCGAAAATAGGCCGCAGCGCTGAGCAGCGCGGCCAGCTCGCCGTGAGCCCCCGCGGCAGGTTGCAGCGAGACGGCGTCGAGCCCGGCGATTTCCGCCAACATCGCTTGCAGATCGTACAACAGCCGCAACAGACCCTGCATGGTCGCTGCCGACTGATAAGGGTGAATGTCGACAATCCCCGGTAGCCCAGCCAACCGCTCGTTGCGCTTCGAGTTGTATTTCATCGTGCACGAGCCGAGCGGATAGAAGTGCGTGTCGACCGACATATTCTGCGTCGATAAGTTGACGAAATGCCGCACAATGTCGGGCTCGGCCAACTCGGGCAGCGGCAGCGGCGCAATGGCCAAAGTGCCTGCCGGAAAATACTTGGCCGGGTCCACCGCGGGTACGTCGCGCGCGGGAGCCACCGCCGCGCGTCGGCCGGGTCGCGACAGTTCGAACAGCAACTGATTGGATCGCGTATTACGCACGCGCCGACTCCTTGTGCGACGGGGCGGTTGCCAAACAGGCAACCAACCGGTCGATTTCCGATCGAGTACGTTTTTCAGTCACCGTCACTAGAAACGCGTCGGACAAGTCTGGATACCACGTGCCCAGGGGCACGCCCGCCAAGATGCCTTGGCTCGCGGCAATTGCCAGCAGTTCGTCTACTTGCCCCCAACGATCTCGCACCACGAACTCCTTGAAGCACGCCGCCGCCAAAGGCAACTCGAAACGGTCCAAATTCGCCAGTCGTTCCGCCGCGTAGCGGGCCTTTTCAAACGACAACGTGGCAACCTCCGCCAGGCCGGCCGGACCCAGTGCAGCCAAGTACACCGTGGCCCGCAGCGCGAACAAGCCTTGGTTCGTGCAGATATTGCTGGTGGCGTTTTCACGCCGGATGTGCTGCTCGCGCGTTTGCAACGTCAGCACCCAACAACGATTGCCACGGCTGTCCACCGTTTGTCCGGTGATACGGCCGGGCAGGCGTCGCACGAATTGCTCGCGGCAAGCCAAAATGCCCAGGTAGGGACCGCCAAACGACAGCGGGCTTCCCAGCGACTGACCTTCGGCCACCACCACGTCGGCGCCATAGTCTCCCGGGCGAGCCAGAATTCCCAGGCTAATGGGGTCGACAATCACCACCAGCAGCGCGCCGACCGCGTGCGCCCGTTCAGCCAAGGCCTGCATCGACTCGAGCCCACCAAAAAAATTTGGCTGCTGCACTAAGAGGCAAGCGGTTCGCTCGTCGAGCGCGTCGGCCACTTCGTCAACCGCAGCCGCGCCATCGCGCGATGCGACCGTGACAATTTCAACTTCCAGGTTTTCCAGATACGTGGCCAGCACCTGCCGGTACTCCGGGTGCACACCGTCCACGACCACCACGCGCCCCGGGCGCCGGGTGGCCGCCAGGCACATCAGCACCGCCTCTGCCGCCGCGCTGCCGCCGTCGTACATGCTGGCATTCGACACATCCATGCCAGTCAACTGAGTGATCAGCGTCTGGTACTCGAAGAAGACCTGCAAGTTACCCTGGCTGGCCTCGGCCTGATACGGCGTGTACGAGGTATAGAACTCGCCCCGCGAGGCCACATAATCGACCACCGCCGGAATAAAATGGTCGTAGCTACCGCCACCCAAAAAACACAGGCTGTTGTTCGGTGACAGGTTTCGCGACGCCAACTCGCCCAAGTGTGCCGTGAGTTCCCACTCGGTTAGTGCCGGGGGTAGATCCAGCAGGCGACCCAGTCGCTGGGCGGGCGGAATTCCATCGAACAGCGATTCCACCGACGTGGCGCCGATACGCGCCAACATTTCACGGCGATCCGACTCGGTATTCAGAAAATACGCCATCGACTTTTCTCAACTCGGCTCGTTAAAGGCGGCTGTGCTTGAACCCGGATTATTCATGAACTTCGTCGCGAGGAATCGAAGGTGTTGTGGCTGCGAGAAAAACCGCGATCTTTGCGCTGGCTTTGCCAGTGCACTGGGGTCGGGCGTCGAACGTTTTGTAGGTCAGGCCCTGGCCTGACGAGACCTATTTCTGGGTGCCACTGGCTGTGCCAGTGCTCGGGGGCACTTTGGTGAATGCGTGAGTCAGGGCCGATTGCGGTTATACCGCGGCTGTCGCGTTGGTGCGGCGCGAGCCTCAATGTTGTTCTTCCGCGCATTGCTTCTCGTACGCCGCGCGGTCCAGTAGCTCCTCCAGTCCGTCGTCGCCGGTCAGGCGCACGCGAACCATCCAGCCCTGCTCATAAGGATCCTCGTTCAACACCTCGAGGTGTTGGGCCAGCGTGGAGTTCACCGCAATCACTTCGCCCGACACGGGACTATAGAGATCGCTCACCGCCTTGACCGATTCGATTTCTCCAAACGGCTCGCCCGCCGTCAGTTGCCGGCCCAGCTCGGGTAGTTCGATATAGACCAGGTCGGTGAGCGCCGCGACGGCAAACGCCGACACACCGATCGTGGCAATGCGGCCCTCGGGCGCCTCTTGCAGATCGACCCATTCGTGGGTCTTGGCGAATCGTAGCGTGTCGAGATTCACACCGACTCCTTCTTGGTTGGGCGACGATAAAACGGCAGTGCCACCACCTGGGCCGTGGCCGGCCGGCCTCGCAGATCGATTTGCAGTTGCGTTCCCACTGCTGACAAATCGCGTTCGACATAGGCCATGGCCACCGGGCGGTCGCAGGTCGGCGAATAGGTGCCGCTGGTAACTTGCCCCACCACGCGCTGCTGGGCTAGCACGGCATAGCCTTCGCGTGGAACTCTTTTTCCTTCCAGTTCCAGCCCGACTCGCACCATGGCCGGCAACTGATTGCGGCGGGCTGCCAGCGCCGCGCGACCGATGAAGTCGCCTTTTGTAAGGTGCACAAACGCACCCAGGCCAGCTTGAAACGGGTCGATCGACTGGGTCAACTCGTGCCCATATAACGGCATTCCGGCTTCGAGCCGCAAGGTGTCGCGACAACCCAACCCCGCCGGCTTGGCACCTGCCTGCACCAGGCGTGTCCACACCTCGAGCGCGGCACCGGCACCCAAAATGATTTCAAAACCGTCTTCCCCCGTATAGCCAGTGCGACTGACGATTCCGCCTGCCCCCACGATGCGAGTTTCTTGCGCTTCGTAATATCCCAAATGGCCGAGCGCGCACTCTACCAGCGGAGCCAACAAGCTTTCCGCCGCCGGGCCTTGCAGTGCCAGCATGGCCCAAGGCGCCGTCAGATCTTGCCAAGTGACATGGGGCTCGACCGCAAAATGCTGGCGAATCCAATCGACAATTTTCTCGCGGTTCCCTGCGTTGACTACCAGCAAGTAGTACTCGCCCTCGGCCGCGTCGTGCAGGCGATAAACGAGCACATCGTCCAGAATTCCGCCTTGCTCGTCGACCACGAGCGCGTAGCCGATTTTTCCGGGCGCTAGCCGGGCCACGTCGCGCGTTACCAAATGGTTGAGCAGCGCCGGAGCGCCGGGGCCATCGAAGCGCAACCGGCCCATGTGGCTGATGTCGAACAGCGCCGCATGCTGACGAGTGGCCATGTGCTCGGCCACGATGGAGTCATACTGAACCGGCATCGACCAGCCGGCAAAGTCGACCATGCGGCCACCATGCGCCGCATGCCACGCGGTCAAGGCCGTGCAGGCTAGTTGAGTCACCATCCTGGTCTCTCCGCGGCACGGAACCCATGGACCAACTGCTCTGGGCCGCGCACTCTAGCCCGGCGGCCACCACGTGGTCGCCCGTGAAGCCCGGGCGCCGATTGCTCGAATACAAGATGCCAAGGTGTCGAGCAGCCCCCCTCGAGTGTCCGATGGCGGCAACGCGACGACGCCGGCAAATTGTACCGCCCTATGCATCGGATTCCAGGGGCTGCCGGTCGGGCGGAACGATTCGACGATTAGCTCCGGCGTTTTCCGCGGCCACGCGGTGGCGGTTTCTTGGGCCGGCTGGGTGGGCGAGGCGGCGGGGCCCCGCGCCGCCCCTCGGCACCGCGCGCCCGGGGCGCCGGCCGTTCGGCACGACGTGTGGAGCCCGAGGCGCCACCCCGCCCCACCAATCGGAAATCGAGCACTCGGCGGTCGGGATCTACATGCGCCACCTGCACCCGCACCAGGTCGCCCAGACGAAATGCGTGGCCGGGTTGAAATCCGGTCAGCGAATGCGATGCGCGATCGAAGCGGTAGTGATCGTCGGCCAGGGTACTGATATGAATCAGCCCTTCGGCCGGTAACTGCGTGCCAATGGCGAACAATCCAAACGCCTCGACACCTGTAATCACCGCATCGAGTTCCTCGCCCACCCGTTGGGCCAGGAAGTTGAGCAGTTTGATTTTTGTCAGCTCGCGTTCTGCAGCTTCGGCCCGCTGCTCGCGATCAGAGCAATGCACACCCAGGTTGACCAATTGCGCGAAATCGCCCCCCGGTTTCTTCCCCGCTGCCAGGCTTGCCAAGGCCCGGTGAATCGTCAGATCGGGATAGCGGCGAATCGGCGAGGTGAAATGGCAATAGCACTCGCTCGCCAGCGCATAGTGCCCTTCATCCTTGGGGCTATATACCGCGCGTTGCAGGCTGCGCAGC